>JAPKDO010000070.1 GCA_028822535.1 Acidimicrobiales bacterium | reverse complement strand
GGCGTCGCCGACCGCTTCGTCGAAGACGCGCTCGACACCGTCGAACGGCGCGCTCCGGGGTTCCGCGACTCGATCATCGGTGTGCGGTCATGGCTGCCGCACCAGATGATGACGGCCGAGCACTGGCCGGGCGCCCATCCGATGGTGCTCGACATCTCACTCGACCAACTCGGCCCCGGCCGGCCGACGGCGGCGCTGTCGGACCACCGCACCCCCGTCGAAGGTCTCTATGTCTCGGGCGCCGGCACGTACCCGGCCGGCGGCATCTCGGGCACCCCCGGCCGTCGCGCGGCGCATCGCGTCATCCGCGACGGCTGATTCCGTCCGGCCCGACTCCGTCGGCCCCGCCGGCGCGTGTCGGCGCTCGCCCGCTCCTTCGACGCCGGCTGATGCTCCCGACCTACGCTCCGGCCATGGCACGAGAGCGCGAGATGTCCTTCGAGCGGCACATGAGCGACAACGAGGCGCTCATGTGGAACCTCGAGAAGGACCCGGCGCTGTCGTCGTGGTTCGCCAGCATCACGATGCTCGACACCGTGCCGTCGATCGACCGTCTCCGGTCACGCCTCGCCGTCGCCGTGGCCGACATCGCCCGGCTGCGGCAGCGCGTCGTGCCGAGCGTCGGACGCCTGTCGCCGCCGATCTGGGTCGAAGACCCCGAGTTCGATCTCGACTACCACATCCGTCGCATGGCGGTGCCTGCCCCCGGCGGTCCCGAGGAGTTGCACGACCTCGCGGCGAAACTGTTGCTCGATCCGTTCGAGCGCACGCGTCCGTTGTGGCAGTTCGTCGTGATCGAGGGCCTCGAAGGCGGTCGGGCCGCGCTGTTCCAGAAGATGCACCACGCCATCACCGACGGCGAGGGCGGCATCCGCCTGGCCGAGAAGTTCACCGACCTCGAGCGCGACGCGCTCCACGAGGAACCGGTGATCGAGGTCGAGCGCCGGCCGATCGGCGAGGACTTCGGCGAGTCGGCTCGCGAGGCGCTGGGCCACAACGTGCGCCGCGTCGGCGGCGTCACCCAACGAGTCGTCAAGTCCGTGGTCACCAACCCGGTCGGCACCGCCACCGGCGTGGGCGCCGTCGTCGGTGAGTTGTCCAAGGCCCTGCTGCCGTCGACCGACCCGTCCGAGTCCGTGGGGTCACCGCTGTGGACGAAACGGTCACTCAAACGTTGGTACGGCACGATCCAGATCCCCTTCGACGACGCCAAGGAAGCAGCGAAGGCGCTCGGCGGGACGATCAACGACTTCTTCGTCGCCGGCGCGCTGGCCGGCTCCGTCACCTATCACGAGGCGCGCGACTCGGCCCCCAACAAGCTCCGTATCGCCATGCCCGTGAGCACCCGGACCGACGGCTCCGCCGGCGGCAACCAGTTCTCGATCACCACGAACGAACTGGCCGCCCCAACCGGCGCCGCGGCGGCGTTCGACGTCGTGCGTGAGGGGCTGGCCGGCGCGAAGTCGGGGACGTCGGTCGACATCCTCGGCAGCCTGTCGATGGTGATCAACCTGTTGCCGACCTCCGTGGTCGCCAAGTTCGCGAAGGACGCTGCGTCGTCGGTCGACCTCACCGTCTCCAACGTCCGTGGCGCCCCCTTCGAGGTGTACATCGCCGGGGCCAAGGTCGAGGCGCTCTTCCCGATGGGCCCCATCGCCGGCACGGCGTTCAACCTCACCACGATGTCGTACAACGGGACCCTCGACATGGGCCTCGTGGTCGACTCCGGCGCCGTCGAGCAACCGGTCGAACTACGCGACGCCATCGAGGCCGCCTACCGAGATCTGATTTCGCTCGCATGAGTCGGTTCACGGCGCCCCTGTTGGTCACGCCGATGAGTGACGGTCGGACGTGGCTCATCGTGTCGGACGACTTCCGGTACGAGGTCGGTGCAGAGGGGTCGGGCGAGGAGATCCATGTCCCGCAGTGGATGGCCACCGACTTCGCCAGCGTGCCCCGGCCGGTCTGGTGGTTCGCCGCACCGTGGGGACGGCACGGCCACGCTGCGGTGGTCCACGACGCCGGCTACTACCTGCAGACCCGTTCGAGGCACGACTACGACCGCACCTTCCTCGAGGGCATGACCGTGCTCGGCACCAACGTCGTCAAGGCACGGTTGATGTACTGGGCGGTGCGGGCGTTCGGTGGGTTCGCGTGGCGAGCCAACGCCCGACGGTCGGCCGAGGACCCGGGTTGGAAGATCGAGGACCCCGTCGACCTCGGGCTGCCGGCCGGCCCCGCCGCCGTCGAGGTCCTGTGCTTGCACCGGGAGGACGCCCCGTCGGTGCGCACGATGCGGGCCGAGGTCGCGAGTCGCCCATGACGGGGAAGCAGTTCACCATCCGGAGGGTTCCCGTCCCATGCAGCTCGAACTGACCGAAGACGCCGCCGATCTCCTCGCCCGGCGCGGTGGGATCCTCACCGTCGACCTGATCCGCCCAACCGGCTGAGGCAAGGTTGCCGAGGTGGCGGTCGCCACCCAGACGAAACATCGCAAGCTCGACGGCTACCGCGTCCTTCGCCAGGGCGAGCTTCAGGTGCTGATCACTCCGGCGCTGACCCAGCTCGCGCCCACGTTGCGGGTGTCGTCGCGTCGATGGGTCACCAAGGGCTTCCACGTCGAGTTCCCCGGCGCCGCGGACAACTGCTCGATCTGAGCCGCCGACGCCCGTGATCGCCGGGCTCGATCGGTGCAGGATCAGATACCGAGTTGGCGCGAGGCGAGGTCGCGCATGATCTCCTCGGAGCCACCGCCGATCGCCTGGACCCGCACCTCGCGGTACAGGCGCTCGACCGTGTCGCCGCGCAGGTAGCTGGCGCCACCGAGGATCTGGGCGGCCTCCCGCGCACAGAACTCGAAGCACAGCGTGGCGTTGACCTTCGCCTCGGCGATCTCGGCGACGGGGTTGTCGCCCTGGTTGAGGCGCCAGCTCAAGAGCTCGAGCCAGGCCTGCGACGCGTTGATGCAGCGGTCCATCTCGGCGAGCTTGTGACGGATCACCTGGTGGTCGGCGAGGCGCTTGCCGAACGTCTCGCGTTCGCGGGCCCACGCCACGGCCTCGTCGAAGCACACCCGGCTGAACGCCGTCGACTGCACCGCCAGATCGATGCGCTCAGCGTTGAAGTTGTTGACGATCGCCGAGAAGCCGGCGTTCTCCTCGGTGATCAGGTTGGTCGCCGGGACCCGCACGTCGTCGAAGTAGAGCGTCGCCGTGTCGGAGGCCAACCAGCCCATCTTGTCGAGCTTCGTCCGGTCGACGCCGGGGCGGTCGCCTTCGATCAGCATCATCGAGATGCCGGCGGGACCCTCGGCGCCGGTGCGGACGGCGGTCGAGAAGAAGTCGGCCCGCATTCCCGAGGTGATGAAGGTCTTCGAGCCGTTGACGACGAACTCGTCGCCCTCGCGCCGCGCCGTGGTCTTGATGCGGGCCACGTCGGAGCCGCCGGAGGGTTCGGTGATGGCGAGCGCCGCGATCTTGTCGCCGGTCATGCACGGCTCGAGCACCCGCGCCTTCATCTCGTCGGAGCCGAACCGTTGGATCGGCGGCAGGCCGATGTAGTTGGAGAAGATCGCCGCCACCACGCCACCAGAGCCCGAGCGGCACAGCTCCTCCATGAGCACGAGGCGCATGATGGCGTCGCGCTGGCCGTGGCCGCCGTACTCCTCGTCGAACCCGTCGCCGAAGAGCCCGATCGCGCCGGCCTTGTTGTAGAGATCGCGTGGGACCTCGCCCGCGACGTCCCATTCGTGGACGTTGGGCGTGATCTCCTTCTCCGTGAACTGCCGGACGACCTCGCGGTACGCCTCGTGGTCCTCGGTGTAGAAGGGGCTGGATGTGGTGGCTCGGCTCATCGCCACCGAGCCTTTCACACGGCTACTCGCCGCCGCCCTTGCGGGCTTCCTGCTCGGCGCAGGCGATCTCGTCGCCGTCGAGGCACTGCTGGTTGATCGCGTCGTCCGGCGCCATGGAGTAGCTGTTGCCGAGGCCGTAGTTGTCGTCCTCGGTCATGCCGTCCTGCACCAACAGGTCGCAGGCGCCGCCGTCGCCTTCGTAGATGCAGGCGACCTGCGCCTTCTCGACGTCGTAGCTGTCCTGGTCGGTGTCGACCGGCGAACCGAGCGGCTCGAGGAACGTGGCGTTGACCCAACCGCCGGTGGCGAGCTGCGGCGTACCGATGTCCCACCACACGGCGCCGTCGCTGGTCACCGCGCAGGCATCGGCATCGGTCGTGGTGTCGACGACGGTGCCCTCGGTGAGCACGTCGCGTGCGTCCTCGCCGGCGCCGGGCAGCACTCGGGCCACGAGTCCACCGTCGGGGTCGTCGGCGGGGATGCCGCTCACGGCGTACGAGCCGGCGCTCGCGACCTGGCTCGACGAGCAGGTGCCGATGCCGGTCGAGTCGCCGGAGTCGTCGTCCGAGCCGGTGTCGGAGTCGTCGTCGGCAACGTCGCTCTCGGCGACGGTGGTCGTCGAGTCGGTGCTGGTCTCGCTGTCGTCGTCGTCCGAGCCACACGCGCCGAGCGCCAGGAGCGCGATGGCCAGCATCGCGAGAATGCGGTTGATCATGAGGTTCCCTCCCTCGATGGCCGCCCCATCGGCCGCCCCCGTGGGACGCAAGTTAGCCCGATGAGCGCCTCGGTACCGCGATCGTCCGTCGCATCTACGATCCGACGATGGGCGAGAACAAGACGCAGAAGACCGACGCCGACGTCGAGGCCTTCCTCGCGACGGTCGAACACGACACGCGCCGGAAGGATGCCCGGCGCGTCTGTGAACTGATGCGGGAGGTCACGGGCGAGGAACCGTCGATGTGGGGTGACGCGATCATCGGGTTCGGCGACTACGAGTACCGCTACGCGTCCGGTCGCGAAGGCAACTGGTTCCGGGTCGGACTGTCGCCCCGGAAGCAGAACCTCACCGTCTATTTCATGGACGGTTTCGACCGACACCGCGACCTGCTCGCCGACCTCGGCCCGCACAAGACGAGCGTGTCGTGCCTCTACGTCACCCGTCTGGAACGGATCGACGAAGCGGTGCTCGTCGAGATGATCCGGCGTTCGTGGGAGGCTGGGGCGATGGGCGAGTCGACCGACTGAGACGGGTCGTCGGCTGCTGGTCAGACGACGACGTCGCTCTTGGTCTTGCCCTTGCTCGCCCAGTGCGAGTCGGTGCGGCCCAGTCGGAACGCCTCGGGCTTGGCGTCGTCGCCGAGCAGATCGGTCTCGAGCCACAGCCGCTTGAGGTGACGGATCGTGCCGGCGTCGCGGTCGTCGACGTACCCGTTGCGGGCGTGGAGCACGTGGTAGTTGTTCACGAACTGCATGTCGCCGGGCTGCAGCGCCATCGACACATGGAAGGTCGGGTCGGCGCACATGGCGTCGACGCGATCCATGGCCTGCTCGGCGAGCGCCGAGGGGCGCGGCGCATCGTCGTGGCGGCGCGACGCCTGGATGTAGGGGCGGATGTAGCGGATGAACAGCCGGCTTCCCTGCTCTGGGGTCGTCCGGGTGGCGATGGGCATCGAGTACCAGCCCTTGCCTCCCGGCGCCTGTTCGCCTCGGAAGTCATACGGCATGGGGTCGTAGAGCGCCGCCACGAGTTCTGGCTCGGTGCGGGCGAGTTCGTTGTGGATCGAGACCACGTTGGCGACGAGGCTTTCGCCGCCACTGGCGCCGGCATCGAGACAGAACAGACCCACGAGGTCCGATCCGTCCGAGTGGAAGGGGAACGGCACGCCGCCGATCTCGTTGCCCCGTGACGTGGGGTCGTTCAGCGCCTTGCCCTGATCCGTCACGTCGCCGAGCAGATGTCCCTTCGCGTTCTGCGGCCAGGGCAGGCCGAGGTGCGTCCCGATGCCCCAGTAGATCGACGACGCCCGGTCCTTGCCGTAGCGGTCGACCTCGACGCCGCGGATCAGGGCGACGCCCGGACCGTCGATCAGGTCGTGCTTGATCCGGTCGAGCTCGCGGCCCAGCGTCGGCAGCGGGAAGTGGCGCTTCTCGATGTCGAGCACGTCGTCGGTCTGCGCCTCGGCGTCGACGAGCGCGGCATCGAGCTCGGCTCGGTGCTCGTCCGTGAGCTCGAAGATGTAGCGGTCACCCAGGGTGTCCCGGGTCCACTCGCACTGTGTTTCGAGTGGTTCGATCGATGTCGTCGTCATGCGTCCCCTCCGCCGCCAGCTTCGCGCCCCCGCCGTCTCATCGCATCCCGGTGTCGCCGACGGACCCACTCCTTATGGTGGATTCCATGCGACTGATCCTCGTCCGACACGGTGCCGCCCACGCGGGTCTGCACGGGATCATCGCCGGCCCGCTCGGGTGCGCCGGACTCACCGACATCGGTCGAGACCAAGCGGCGCGCCTGCGGGATCACGTCCGCAAGACGGGCCAGCCCGAGGTCGACGTCCTGCTCGCCAGCGAGTTGCCCCGCGCGATCGAGACCGCCCAGATCGTCGCGCCGGGACTCGGCATCGACGACGTGCCCCAGGACTGCGAGCTCTGCGAGGTCCACACCGGCGTCGCCGACGGCACCGACTGGGCCGACTACCCGACCCGGTTCGGGGCCTTCGACATGGAGGCCGAACCCGACCGGGCCTTCGCGCCGGGCGGCGACAGCTGGAACGCCTTCCACGAGCGCGTCGATCGGATGATGCAACGGCTGGCGGCGGAGCACGTCGGCAAGACGGTGATGGCGGTGTGTCACGCCGGGGTCATCGCGGCGACGCTGCGCGTGCGGTTCGGTCAGCGCCACCCCGCCAATCTCCGCCTGCAGCCGACCAACACCGGGCTGACCGAGTGGGAGTTCGACGCCGGCGCCGGCCAGTGGATCCTGCGCGGCTACGACGACGCGTCGCACCTGGCGGGCACGGGCCTGGCCTGAACCCGATCGCGAAACCCGGACGCCGGTCTGGGGAGGGTCTGTCTTCCGGGCGTCCGGGGTACGGCTCCGTGATGGCAGACGACCAGGAGTTCTCCGTCGACAGCGCTCGCGAAGCGGCCGACCGTGGCGAGTTGCGCGAGTGGGTCGCCGAGTTCCTGGCGAGCCCGGGCAGCGACAACGCCGCGCTCGCCGACCAACTCGCGGAGCAACGCCCCCACTGGCTCGGCCCGGTCCGGCTCCGTTTCAACGAGCTGCACCGCCTCGCAGGCCCGCCCGACGCGCCGGTGCTGGATCGCTTCGACGACGACGAGTCCGACTACCTCGACGACATGGAGGACAGCCTCGACGACGGCTGGAACCCGCCGCCGCTCATCGTGTCGTCACGCGGCGACCAACTGGTCGTCGAGGACGGGAACCATCGCGTCGAGGGCCTCCGACGGTCGGGCCGCCACAACTATTGGGCGCTCGTGTGTTTCGAGCACGAGGCCGACGTCGACCGTTTCGTCGAGGACCCCGAACACGCCGGTTGATCCGGGACCTTCCCCGGGCGGCCCCGGTTCCGGCCCCGTTCCCGGCACGGCGAGTCAGGGCGAGCGGATGATCGCGGTCTGGGTCCCGGTCGCGAGCAGCGTGCCGTCCTGGGTCCAGATGTGGACGGTCCCGTAGCCGTAGCCGTGTTCGACGGCGCCGGCTCGGATGTCGAGCAGGATCCAGTCGGTGTCGGCCGGTGGCTCGGAGGCGAAGCGCACGGTGTTGTCGAGGCTCATGCCCATCGGCATCTTCCCGATGGCGGCGCCGATCGACATCGGCACGCAGTCGGCCAGCCAACCGAGGGCGGCGCTGGTGCAACCGCCGATGTCGCTGGTGCGCGCCCACATGCCGATGCGTCCGTCCTCCTGGGCCGGGCCGAGGCCGGGGAAGTGGCCGTACGCCATCCGCCGCTCGGCCCTCACGACCGCGGTCTCCATGACCCAGGGCGGTTGGTTCTCGGCGTCGGGCCGGTTCAGCGATTCGGGATCGGGTGCGTCGGGCATCGTCACCCACCGCCCGCGGAGGCCGTCGGCCTTGCCCTCACCGACGCCGAGCATCGTCTCGAATATGACGTTGCCGTCACGGGTTCCCGTGACGGTGGCCTGGCTGGTCCGCTTGCCGGCGACGTCGACCCGACAGTCGACGTCGATGCGATCGCCGATGTTCGACGGGCTGAGGAAGCGGGTGGTCGACCAGCGACACGGAGCGCCGACGACGTGTTCGGCCATCTCGATCGACACCGCGACCGGGGCGCCGCCGTACAGCGACCCGAGCGGGTTCGACATCGCCTTCGACACCTCGAGTGTCCAGGTCGTCTCACCCCGCTCGACGTCGAGCAGGTAGCCGGGTGCCGTGGAGTCGTTCATCGCCGGCGAAGTGTACGAGTGCCGACCAGGCAGCCGGCCACGCAGCCGGCGGGGCAGCCGGTCAGGCCGGTGAACCGTCCGGGCAGGTCAGGCGCCATTCGGTCGGGCCGAACGATTCGGCCACCAGGTCGTGGAGTACCGGGTCGTGGTCGGCCAACTCGGCCCGGGTGTCCACGTGGTTGTGCTGGAAATCGTCGGCGAGGTTGGTGTCGAAGTAGGACTGCACGCCCTCGGCCCAGTACTCCTCCGGTGACGAGGCCGCGTAGGTGCCGGCCCACAACCCGGCCGCGATCGCGTCGTCGAACGCAGTGAAGAGCCGATCGGCGAACATCGGGTCGACGACGCGCAGCCCGAACTCGTCGATGGTGTGCGACAACTCGTGGATGAAGATGGACTCGCCCAGGTAGGGGTCGGTGCCGAGGCACAGCAGGTCCTCCTCGCCGGCGCCGACCCACGGCCGGTCGATCGTGGCGCCCAGCCCCCGGGCCCGCGTGTCCCAGTCGGTGTCGGGGAACGCCTCGTAGAGGTCGGACCACTCCGGCATCTCGGTGGTGCGCTGGTCGCGACCGATGATCCCGACCCGGATCGGACCGTCGGCCAACGCCTCGACCACGTCGGGTCGGTGGGCGAGCATCTCGATCGTTGCCGCCGCGGCGATCTGCATCGCGCTCGGATCGACGCCGGCGTGTGCGACCAACGGGATTCCCGACACGTCGCAGTACTGCGAATAGAACGGGTCGAGCCCGAGGCTTGTCGGCACCGGCCCGGGGCACGTCGTCACGCTGTCGGTGTCGACGCCCGGGTCTGGGAGTGCGTCGCTGCCGTCGGAAAGCTCGTCGGCTCCGTCCGCGTCACCGCCGAGGTCGGAGCGTTCGTCGGTCGCGCGGTCCGCTCCCGGATCGCGGGCATCCGACGCCTCGTCGCCGTTCGAGCCGCATGCGGCTGCGGCAAACAGACAGAGGACGGTGACGACGACGGCCATCATCGGCACGCGAGGGAAGACGGACACGTGTCGGGCCATGGCGAATGCTCGCACGCGACCATTCCGGTCGCCGTGACCGGGCCGTCGTGAAGCGGCTGCGGAAACTCCCGCACCGGCGAATAGAGTCATTGCCCCCTACGGGGACGTAGCTCAGTTGGCTAGAGCACCTGCTTTGCAAGCAGGGGGTCGTGGGTTCGATTCCCATCGTCTCCACCAAGAAAGCCCAGGTCAGAGGCCATAAATTTTCCTCCGACCAACAAGAGGCTTGCCGACGTAGCCACCCTGGACGTAGCCTTTTGGCAGGTTGGCTACGTCGGGGAGTGGCGATGGCGAAGAAGCCGAGCGTCCGTTGGAACGAATCGAAGCAGCGCTGGATGGCCTGGGTCCGGTTCCCGGACGGCACTCGTCGCAAGGTCGAGCGGGTCGAGAAGGCCGACGCCCAATCCGATCTCGACGAGCTGCTGGCGCTGCGAGCCCAGGAGCAGTCGCCCGAGCCGCGGCGCACGAAGCAGCTCACGTTCAACCAGGTCCTCGACGACTGGTTCGAGGCTGGCTGCCCCAACGTGGCGCCGACGAAGAACTCGCGTCATGCCCGGACGAAGTCGCCGAACACGATCGCCAACGCCCGACAGCTCCTCGGGACGAGCGTGCGACCG
This sequence comes from Acidimicrobiales bacterium, assembly GCA_028822535.1. Classification (GTDB taxonomy): domain Bacteria; phylum Actinomycetota; class Acidimicrobiia; order Acidimicrobiales; family Salinilacustritrichaceae; genus Salinilacustrithrix. The sequence goes on along the minus strand of JAPKDO010000070.1, from coordinate 4,858 downwards.
GTGATCGGTCACCAGTGGGTTGACCGCACAACGACCGAGCGGTTGGAGGAACTGTTCCAGGACATGGCCGAACGGGAGTACGCGACGAGCACGGTCGACCGGACCTGGAACTACCTCAACCAAGCGTGTCAGCACGCGCAGCGCGCCCGGCGGATCAAGACCAACCCGGCCGCCGATGTCTTGCTCCCGGCGCGCCGACCTTCGAAGTCGCGCAAGAGCCTCACGATCGAGCAGGCCGAGAAGCTCATCACCAAGGGGATCCCCGACGATCCCCGACCGGCGATGTGGCTCACCGGCCTGATGTGCGGCCTCCGACCCGGCGAGCTCTCCGGGCTGCGGTGGCCCTTCGTCGACATCGACTCCGACGAACCGAACTTGACCATCGCCGAGCGCGCCCTCGAAGTCGAGGACCGCTACGTTGGCCAGACCTCACCGAAGACCGAACGAGGCAAGCGCCGCATGGCGCTCCACCCGCTGCTCGTCGCCGCGCTCATCCGGCACCGGGAGGACCAGAAGATCCTCGATCTGTACGAGGACGACGGCTTCGTGTTTCCAACGAGGAACGGGACGCCGATGACGATGTCGAACCTGCGGCGTGCCTTCAAGACGCTGTGCAAGAACACCGGCCTCGGCGACGACTGGACCACCTACGAGCTACGCCACTCGTTCGTCTCCCTCGTGTCCGACCAACTCGACGACCTCGTGAAGGTCGCCGACCTTGCGGGCCACGTCGACACGAGAACCACCGAGGGCTACCGGCATTCCGTTCGGCCGGCCCTACCTCACGCCGTCGAGGCCTGGAACGGGCTGCTTGAGCGGCGACCGGAAGAGACCTGACGAGCCGAGGCTCAAGGCCAACGGCGGTTCAACGGCTCGGGAGAGGTCGAGCTGTACGATCGTGGGAGGCGCAAGTGGGGGAGTTTCCGTGAGCTACCGCAACAAGACGTACGTGACGTTCGCCAGTGAGGACATCAGTTCGTATCGCCTCATGGAGGCTTGGCGCGAGAACAAGAACATCGACTTCAGCTTCTACGACGCGCACGACCTGTATGTCGCAAGGGACACGAGCAAGCCCGAGACGATCAAGCGCAACCTGCGCGAACGCCTTAAGAACGCGAAGCAGGCGGTCCTCCTGGGGAGTTCGAATGCGAAGAAGAAGGGCGGAGACGGCTCTTCGTTCCTTGCGTACGAGGTGGACGTGATCATCGAGTTCGACCTTCCGGTCGTGGTGGCGAACCTTGATGGTGCCCGGAGTATCAACCGTGGCTTCATCCCGAGGCCGTTCCTCGACGCCGACTACTACACGCTCTCTGTGTCGTTCCAGCCAGCCATCATCAAGTTCGCACTCGACATGTATTCGCCGCAGTACGCGTCGAGCGGGAAGTCCGGCCCGCACTACTACAAGGACGAGATCTACAAGTCTCTCGGCCTGTGATCGCCGGGCTCGGGCGAGACCTGCGGACACGACGCTTCTGGCGCTCGTTCGCTCTCCATGCCTTCGCTTTCGGCGGATTCGTGGCGGCGCTCCTTCAGGTATACGACCTGTTCCAGCCGGACGCGATCTCCGAGTCAGCCCTTCCCCTCCCTTTGGTCGTCGCGGCCCTAGCCATCGCCTACGCGGTTGCTCGCTCATGGCCTCGACCGGTGGAGCAGCAGTACTCCCGGCCGAGCACGCAGATCCGGGTCGTCGTCGGCGATCTATTTGACCAGGACGCAAACCTCGTCATCGGCATGGCCACCACGTTCGACACGGCTGTGCCGCACGTCATCAGCAAGCGCAGTGTCCAAGGGCAATTCCTCGAGAGGATCTACTCGTCCGACACGGCGGCCCTCGACGCCGCACTTGCCGAGGCTCTGGCAGCGACCGAGCCGACAGGTTCGGTCGAGAAGGACGGGAAGTCGGCCACGTACCCGGTCGGCACGATCGCCGTCATCAGACAGAACCGAAAGCACTACTTCTGCGCGGCATACACCGAGATGGATGAACAGAATGTCGCGCACGGATCGGTCCCCGGAGTCTGGCGCTCTCTCGAGAACCTGTGGGATGAAGTGCGCGCACGTTCGAACGGTGATCCCATAGCCATGCCAGTCATCGGCGGTGGGCAAGCTCGAATGTCGCACGTGCTGCCGGCACAGGACTCGATTCGCCTCATCGCGCTCTCGTTCATCCTGGCATCGAGGGATAGTCGAGTATGTGAACGTCTCGACATCGTCGTGCGAGAGGGAGATGTCCCCGCCCTCGACATGCTTGAACTCCAGGCGTTCCTCACCTCTCTCCAGGAGTCCTGATGGCGACGTCGATCGATGTTCCGGTCGGCGACCGCTGCGCCTTCTGCGACTACCTCAACGGGGCGCGTCCCTACACAGTGCTCCGCCGGCGTGACCTCTCCGCGATCCTGGTGACGAGGGAACAGCGAGGACGCTCACACGTACTCGTTGTACCGACCAGTCATCGACAGACGATCCTCGACCTGCCGCCAGACGAAGCCTGCGCCGTGATGCAAGACGTCGTCGAGATCGCGAGAGCCATCGAGGCAACGGAGCAGCCTGAGGGCCTCGCTATCTGGCAGAACAATGGCCTTGCAGCCGATCAGACGATCCCTCATGTTCACTTCCACGTCGCGGCGACGCTCGCCGGAGGAGGAACCGAGCGCGGCCACGTCGACGAGATCTCGGTTGCCGATACGGACGCGATTGCGCGCCGACTTCGATCGGCTCTGCAGCCTGGCTTGTAGGCCATTGGAGGTCGGGAGGACAGCCATCGGGCTCGTGGCAATGTCAGACTCCCTGCAGGAAGACGACGGCGGCTGGAGTAGCGGTAGATGACAACGCCGGTGGAGGCTGTGCTCGACGAGATCCGAGCGGTCTCGAAGGATGAGCACGACAAGGGGGACCGGTTCGAGCAGCTGATGCTGCATGCGTTCCGGACCGACCGGACGTTCCGTCAGCAGTTCACCGACGTCTGGCGCTGGATGGAATGGCCTGGGCGGAGCGGAGCCGACATCGGCATCGACCTGGTGGCCCGTGACGCCGATGGCCGGCTGATCGCCATCCAGTGCAAGTGCTACGACCCGGACTCGACGCTGACCAAGCACGACATCGACTCGTTCGTCGCGCTGTCCGGCCAGGAGCAATGGGCGCGCAGGATCGTCGTCGCCACCACCGACCACTGGGCCACCAACGCCGAGAAGGCCCTCGAAGGGCACGCCGTGCCGATCGAGCGGATCGGCATCGACGACCTCGACACCATGACGGTGGACTGGTCCACCTACGACGTCGCCAACCCCGCCGGTCTCAAGCCAACAGACCGGCACGTGCTGCGGGACCACCAGGTGGTGGCGGTCGAGAAGGTGCGAGCCGGCTTCGGCGAGTGCGACCGGGGCAAGCTGATCATGGCCTGTGGCACCGGCAAGACGTTCACGGCGCTTCGCATCGCCGAGGAGCACGCGGGCTCGGGGAAGTCGGTTCTGTTCCTAGCGCCGTCGATCGCACTGGTGGCCCAGTCGCTGAAGGAATGGACGGCCGAGTGCGTGGTGCCGATGCGGCCGTTCGCTGTCTGCTCCGACGTGACCGCTGGCAAGACGCTGGAAGGTGAGAACGCCACACCGCACGATCTCGTCGTCCCGCCCACCACCGACCCGGTGGCGCTGGTCGAGGCGGGAGTCCACCAGCTACCGGCTGACGAGATCACGGTCGTGTTCTCGACCTACCAGTCGATCGAGGTCGTGGCCGAGATGCAGGCCAAGACGGGCCTGGTGTTCGACCTGGTCGTCTGCGACGAGGCCCACCGGACCGCGGGTGTGTCGAGTGTCGGTGACAAGGACAGCGTCTTTGGCCTTGTGCACGACAACGACGTGGTCCCTGCGTCGAAGCGGCTGTACATGACGGCGACGCCGCGGCTGTTCAAGCCGGTGGCCGCGGATGCGGCGAAGGAGGCCGATGCGGTCCTCGCATCGATGGACGACGAGGAGATCTTCGGTCCCGAGTTCCACCGACTCGGGTTCGGCGAGGCCGTCGAGCAGGGTCTGCTGGCCGACTATCGCGTCCTGATCCTCACCGTGGCCGAGGAGGCGGTGAGCGAGTCGTTCCAGGGGTTGCTGTCCAGCGACGGCGCGCTGAGTCTGCCCGACGTCGCCCGCTTCGTCGGCTGTCTCTCGGGGCTGGCCAAGCTGCCTGGGGCAGGCGGTTCCGGGTTCACTGACGGTGATCCGCCGATGAAGCGAGCGGTGGCCTTCTGGTCGAAGATCATCGATTCCGAACGGTTCGCCACGCAGTTCGAGCAGGTGGCCGAGGCCTACTTCGATCAGCTCGAGGCCGGCCCTGGCGGTGATGAAGTCAACCCGCTGTCGGTGCCGACCCGCCACGTCGACGGTGCCACCAAGATCAGCAGCCGCCGGGCCGATATCCGCTGGCTCAAGGACACGCCGCCTGACGGGGAGTGCCGGCTGCTGACCAATGCCAAGTGCCTCACGGAAGGCGTGGACGTCCCTGCGCTCGACGCGGTCATGTTCCTCACCCCGCGGCGGTCGAAGATCGACATCGTCCAGGCCGTCGGCCGAGTGATGCGCAAGCCGCCCGGCAAGCAGCTCGGCTACGTCATACTCCCGGTCGCCATCACCGTCGGGCTGGATCCGGCAGAGGCGCTCGACAAGAACCAGGACTATGACGCCGTCTGGGAAGTGCTCCAGGCGCTCCGGGCCCACGACGAGCGGTTCAACGCCTACATCAACCGCATCGCCCTCGGCTCCACCAAGCCCGGCGACGGGCCTGACGATCCCATCAAGGTCATCCCGGTCGATATCGACAACCCCGACGACCCCTCCACGTTGCAGGGCCGACTGTTCGAGTACGAGGCATG
>JAPKDO010000404.1 GCA_028822535.1 Acidimicrobiales bacterium | reverse complement strand
CATCTACATCGACGAGATCGACAAGGTCGCCCGGAAGTCGGAGAACCCGTCGATCACCCGGGATGTCTCCGGCGAGGGCGTGCAGCAGGCGCTGCTCAAGATCCTCGAGGGGACGACGGCATCGGTCCCGCCCCAGGGCGGGCGCAAGCACCCCCACCAGGAGTTCATCCAGATCGACACGGGGAACATCCTGTTCATCTGTGGCGGTGCGTTCGCGGGTATCGAGCGCATCATCGAGTCCCGCAAGGGCCACACCGGCGTCGGTTTCGCCGCAGAGATCCGTGCCTCCAACGACTCCGATGCCGCCGACCTGCTCCACGATGTTCTCCCCGAGGACCTCGTCAAGTTCGGTCTGATTCCCGAGTTCATCGGCCGACTGCCGGTGATCGGCGCCGTCGGCCATCTCGACCACGAAGCGCTCATCGAGATCCTCACCGAGCCGAAGAATGCCCTGATCAAGCAGTATCAGAAGATCTTCAGCTACGAGGACGTCGAACTCGAGTTCACCGACGACGCCCTCACCGCCGTCGCCGACCAGGCGCTGTTGCGGGGGACCGGCGCCCGTGGTCTCCGGGCGATCCTCGAAGAGGTGCTGCTCGACATCATGTACGACATCCCTGGGCGCACCGATGTCGGCAAGGTCGTGGTGGACGAAGCCGTCGTGCTCGAGAAGGTCCTGCCGACCATCGTCCCCAAGGACGAGAAGGCCTCGCGCCCCAAACGAGCCGCGAGCTGAGTGCAGTTCTCTGAAGCGGTCGCGTACCTCGACGACCACATCAACATCGAAGCCACGGTCGCCGGGCCACGGGCCGGGGCGGTCGACGGGCTGTCGCTGGATCGGATGCGCGGCGTCGTCGACGTCCTCGGCGACCCCCAGACCAGCGCACCCGTCATCCACGTCACGGGCACCAACGGCAAGGGATCGGTGGCCAAGATGGTCTCCGCGCTGCTCGGCGCGCACGGACTGACGGTCGGCACCTACGCGAGCCCCCACCTCGAGTCGATCCGCGAACGGATCAGCCGCAACGTCGACCAGATCACGGAGGTCGAGTTCGCCGACGTCGTGTCCGAGATCGCCGCCCTCGAGTCCCTGTTCCCGGAGCGTCCGAGCTATTTCGACCTTCTGACCGCCACCGCCTTGTCGTGGTTCGCCCGAGAAGCGGTCGAGGTCATGGTCGTCGAGGTCGGCATGCTCGGCCGGTACGACTCCACCAACGTCGTCGACGCCGACGTCGCCGTGATCACCAACGTCGGCCAAGACCACACCGACGGCGTGGGGGAGTGGCGCAGGGCGATCGCGTCGGAGAAGGCGGGCATCATCTCCGACCGCAGCGCCGTCGTCATCGGCGAGACCGAACCCGAACTGGTCGAGGTCTTCCGCGCCGAGGGCGGTGCTCTGCACTGGGTGCGCGACGAGGACTTCGGCTCGTTCTCCTCTGCAATCGCCGTCGGAGGCCGTCAGCTCGGCATGTACACGCCGACCAGCCGTTTCCACGACCTCTTCCTGCCGCTGCACGGATCGCACCAGGTCGACAACGCCGCAGTCGCGATCGCCGCGGTCGAGACGTTCTTCGGCCGCCCGCTCGACGAGGAGGTCGTGCAGGAGGCGTTCTCCGCGGTCATCGTTCCCGGTCGTTTCGAGGTCGCGCACCGGTCGCCACTCGTGGTGCTCGATTCGGCCCACAACCCCGACGGCACCGCGGCGGCGGCGGCGACGTTCGAGGAGGAGTTCCAGCCCGACGGCACCCTCACGCTGATGGTTGGCCTGCTCGGCGGGCGCGACGTCGAGAGCACCCTGGCGCCACTGGTCTCCCTCGGCGCCCGACGGATCGTGTGCGTCGAGGCCGACTCTCCTCGCGCGGTGTCAGCCGTCGACGTCGCCTCTGCGGTGTCGCGCTTGGTCTCCGCCGGCGGGGCGCCCACCGTCCCTGAGGTCACGATCGTCGACGATGTCCCGACCGCGATCGAGCGGGTCACCGACCGCATGGGTATCGAGGACGCGCTCCTGATCGCGGGGTCGACCTATGTCGTCGGCACCGCCCGCTCGGCCCTCCGCCGATCCGGCTTTTTGGCGCCCTGACCGCCCGGCGAAAATCCCCACGAGAAATCCCCGATAGCCGAGGACTTCTCGTGGGAATTTTCGGGGCGGTGGGGGATGGGCCGTAGCCTCCCGGGCGTGAACCGAACCTTCGTCATGTGCAAGCCCGACGCCGTCGAACGTGGCCTCGTCGGCGAGATCATCAGCCGGATCGAACGCAAGGGGCTGACCCTGGTCGCCGCCGAACTGCGTACGGCCGACCGACCCCTGGCCGAGGCGCACTACGACGAGCACAAGGAGCGCCCGTTCTTCGGCGAACTCGTCGACTTCCTCACCCGTGGCCCGGTCATGGCCATGATCGTCGAGGGTCCCGATGACAACACGTTCTCGATCTGCCGCACGCTCATCGGCAAGACCAGCGTCGACGACGCCCAGCCCGGCTCGATCCGCGGCGACTTCGCCACGACGACCAACGAGAACCTGGTGCACGGCTCCGACGCCCACGAGTCCGCCGAGCGCGAGATCGGCCTCTGGTTCCCCAACCGCTGACCCGTCGGTCGGCACCAGGCGCCCCCACCCCTTCGTTCTGGTAGCGCGATTCGACCTCCAGGAGTACTGATCGCGCGACCAGAAGCATGGCAATATTGCATTCTCGTGACGAACCGTTACGATGGTGCAACCTGCGAGCGGGCATGGTGCTCTCTCGCGCTGACCGGGCGACGTCCGGACCGAGCCGGTAACCTCCGGACGGAACCGGCCACCCGTTTCCCGCACCTGATCGGTGACACCCATGTCCGAGAACGTCTTCACCTCCCTCATGGGCCGCGACATGGCGGTCGACCTCGGCACCGCCAACACGGT
>JAPKDO010000403.1 GCA_028822535.1 Acidimicrobiales bacterium | reverse complement strand
GCCTGCAGCGAGTTCTGTGAACGATGGATGTTCACTGCCACGTCCGCTCCCACGGAACCCAGCCGACCCATCGCGTGGTCGATCAGTGGTGTGCCGGCGACGGGGCACAACACCTTGGGCCGCTCGATCGTCAACGGACGCATCCGCTCACCCGAACCGGCGCCCAGCGCGACGCCTGCGAGACTGTCAGGCATGGAGACCCGCCGGTGGATCAATCACTCGCTACCCCAGACGCTCGGGAACGCCGTCATGCTCCTGTACGTGAGCGCGGCGTTCGACGCGTTGTTCGCACTGTTCTCGGTGTTCGGGATCTTGATCGTCGCCGGCAAGGTGGCCGCCGGGTACCTCATCGCCAACGAACGCAAGGTCGGGTACCAACTCGGTCTCGTCATGGCCTTCTCCCCCTTCGTCCTGCGCTTCCTCGTCGGCGGCTTCGATGGAATCCTCGGAACGGGGATCCTGTCACTGATGTTCGAGATCCTGCTCGTCGCGCTCCTCCTGCACGAACAGAGCCGAGAGCATCAGCGCATCTGGTTCTCCTGACCGGGCCCCGGCGCCTCCCGATCGGAGCCCGTACCTGATTGGGTTCCTGCACTCCCGCGGTCATAGCGTCGCCGCCGTCTGACAGTGCAACAGGGGGAAAGCTCGTGGACTTCAATCTCGCCGACGTGTTCGAGGCCGTGGCGGCCGCCGTGCCCGACCGGGAAGCAATCGTGTGGGGCGACAAGCGCTTCACCTACGCGCAGCTCGACGAGCGGTCGACCCGCCTCGCCAACGTCCTCACCGACGCCGGGCACGGTGCCCACTCGTCCCGCGAGGGCCTCGGCGGGCACGAGTCCCACCAGGACCACCTCGCCGTGTACCTCTACAACGGCAACGAGTACCTCGAGACCATGCTCGCCGGGTTCAAGGGGCGGGTCGCGCCGTTCAACGTCAACTACCGCTACGTCGAGGAGGAGCTCCGCTACCTGCTCGCCAACTGCAACGCGAACGCCATCGTGTTCGACGGCCGTTTCGCTCCGACGCTCGCAGCCGTACTCCCCGACCTCCCGAACCTGAAGACCCTCGTCCAGGTCGGCGACGAGCCGCTGCTCGACGGCGCGATCTCCTACGAGGACGCCATCGCCGCAGCGTCGCCCGAACCCCGTGAGCTCGGACGCACGGCCGACGACCTCTACATCCTCTGCACCGGCGGCACGACCGGGATGCCCAAGGGCGTGCTGTGGCGGCAGGCCGACATCCACATGGGCGCGATGGGCGGCCGCGACCTCGCCTCGGGCCAGGAGTTCGAGTCGCTCGAGGCCATCGTGGCCAACGCCGTCGACGGCGGCGGCGCCATGATGCTCCCGGCGCCGCCGTTCATGCACGGCGCCGGGCACTGGATGGCCTTCGGCGCCTTCAACGGCGGGAACACCGTCGTCATCCAGGAAGAGGTGACCCGACTCGAGCCCGACCAGATCTGGAACCTCGTCGAGCGCGAAGGCGTGAACATCCTCCTCATCGTCGGCGACGCGTTCGGCCGTCCGTTGATCGATGCGCTCGAGGTCGGATCGTTCGACACGTCGTCACTGCTGGCTGTCGTCTCCGGCGGGGCACCGCTCAACTCGACACTGAAGGACCGGTTCCTCGCAGAACTCCCGTCCACGATGGTCATGGACGCCGTCGGCGCCTCCGAGACGGGTTCGCAGATGAGCCACGTGTCCGCCGCCGGCGCCAAGGCCTCGACGGGCACCTTCACCCCCGGCCCCGGCGCCGTGGTGGTCTCCTCGGAGATGGACGCCGTGCTCCCGGCCGGCCACGATGGCGACGGCTGGCTCGCACAGCAGGGCCGGGTCCCGCTCGGCTACCTGGGCGACGCCGACAAGACCGCCCGCACCTTCCCCGTCATCGACGGCACCCGGTACGCCGTTCCCGGGGACCGCGCCCGCCTCAACGCCGACAACGAGATCGAACTGTTCGGCCGCGACTCCGTGACGATCAACTCGGGAGGCGAGAAGATCTTCGCCGAGGAGGTCGAACAAGCCCTGGCACACCATCCCGACATCTTCGATGTCGTCGTCGCCGGCAAGCCGTCGGAGAAGTGGGGCAACGAGGTGATCGCCATCGTGCAGAGCCGCGAAGGCGTCACGCCGGACGAGGAGTCGCTGCGTGAGGAAGCTGCCAAGCACATCGCCCGCTTCAAGCTCCCCAAGGCGTTCGTCTTCGTCGACGCGGTGCTGCGTTCGCCGGCCGGGAAGGCCGACTACCGCTGGGCCAAGGAACAAGCCGCCCAGGCCTGAACGACGACGCTCGACCCGCGGCGCCCGACCCTCCGCAACCACGACGACTAGCGGAGCTCCGAGAACGCATCGCGCGCTCGGCGCAGGTCGCGACGTCGCTGCTCGAACGTCGCCCCGGCGACCAGGAGCGCGACTCCGGCAACGGCGAACACGACGTAGCGTGGGATCTCGTTGGCGACGGGACCGAGGTGGCGGGCGGCAACTGCCGAGAGCGCTGCTGCCCCGATCGCCAGCGGAGCCTGCTCGCGCTGGACAGCACCGAAGATGGCCACGGCCGAACCGGCCAGGACGATCGCCACGCTCCGAGCCGCGTCGACATCCATGACGGCGAGCACCGTCGTGGGAGCCAGCGCGGCCACGAGTCCAGAACCGCTGCGGACCCACGACGAGTGCGCTGCCGGCCGGGCGAACGCCCCCGCGACCAGCAGCGCCCCGGCGAGGGGGAGGCTGTAGGCCTCGACCGTCGTGATGCCCGCCCCGGGCAGGCGCATCCACGTCAGGGTCACGGAAGCGGCGAGCGCCACACCCACCAGCCACCGACGGTTCGCACGCAGAGAATGGACACCTCCGACGAGTCCGACCAGGGCGACGAGCCCGCTTGCCGCGTCGAGGGACCGGGTGGCC
>JAPKDO010000069.1 GCA_028822535.1 Acidimicrobiales bacterium | reverse complement strand
CAGGTCAGGGTAAGTCGATTGGTCCACTGAGAAGGTCATCGACCTTCCATCTGGCCCACATGGATCGGTCCTGCCGGCATCTGTCGATCATGCCATGGCCGCCACGAAGGCGTCGACCAGGTCGGCGGTGGTCACCTCCCCCACCTCGCCCCCGACGTGGAGGAGGTCGGCGAGCGGGGGTGGCTCGCGCAGGACGGCGCAGAGTCGCTGGGGCTCCCACCGGCGAGGGATCGCGCACTGGAACCGTGCACCGGACCGACTCCGGCGCTGGCTGATGCCCACGATCTTGCGGCCGTGGTGGAGCACCTCGCCGGGGCCCGTGCCGGAGAAGCACACGAGATCGGACCAGTCGGTTCGGATCATGGCCCCCTGGTGCACGACGGTGCCGGCGACGCCGACCGTCTCGAGGGCCTCCGACCACGCCCTGCCGACCGGTCGAAATGCGTGCCCGACGTCATCGGTCCACAGCGGGTCGCCGCGAGGGATCACCACATCGACCCAGATGGGGTCGTCGGGGGCCACCCAGACCGCGCCGCCGCCGCTGCGACGTCGAACCACCTCGACACCCGCCGCTGCAGCCGCGCGGTGATCGACGACGTCGTCGGACTGGGTCGACCCGAGCACGACCGCCGGGTGTGTCGCCTCGAGGACCCAGACCCGCCGGACCCCGTCGTCGGGCAACGCCAGCGAGTGCAGTTCCCCCGCCCGTCCGCGATGTCGCTCCACGATCACCCGCCGAGCGTACGACCAGATCGGTGCTGCGACGTGCGGCGCGTGGTCCGGCACGATCTCGGCGTACCAGAACCGGATCGGTCAGGCGGAGAGGGCCGGCTCGGCGCCCAGGAACTCCTGCCAATCCGTCGGCACGGTGCCGACGACGACCGAGATCCACGAGAACCCCCGAGGCGCCTGCGGCGTCGAGCGCAGCGTCATCGACGTCTCGTGCAGCAAGCGGTCACGTTTGCGGACATTGCACGCACGGCAGGCGGCCACGACGTTCTCCCACTCGTGCGGCCCGCCCTTCGCTCGCGGGATCACGTGATCGATCGACTCGGCCGGGCCGTCGCAGTACTGGCATCGATGACCGTCGCGGGCGAAGACCGACCGCCGGTTGAGCGCTGCCTGGCGGCGGAAGGGGACCTTCACGAACTGGCGCAGCCGCACGATCGACGGCACATCGATCACGAGGTGCTCCGAGTGGAACTGTCGACCGGATGGCGAGACGAGCACCGCCTTCTCGCTCAGCAAGAGCACCGTGGCCCGCCGGGACGAGACCACCGACAGTGGCTCGTACGTGGCGTTGAGCACCAGTGCTCGTGACATCGGAGGGAACCTAACCCCCGGATCCAGGCAGGGAACCCGTGGATTTCGACCATCGGAGCCAGGTCACGACGTCGTCGGCGACCAGAGGCGCCGCGGGGTCGCCGTAGGCGGTCGTCATGCGGAACGCCATCCAGTCTCGGTCCGGAAGCGGGAGGAACGGACGCCGCGCCCACCACCGGTCCGGGGCGAGTACTCGCAGCTGGTGTGCTGCAGCGCTCCAGAGCCGGGGACGCCGGGCCACGGCCGCCGCCGTCGCCACCGCCCCCCGGGGGATCAGCGGGCTTGTTGTTCGCGCCACGACTGGCCGGGTTCTGTCGCCCGAGGCTCCTTGGGGAGACCGAGCACCATCTCGCCGATGATGTTGCGCTGGATCTCGCTCGACCCGGCATAGATCGTGCCCGAGCGGGCGTTCATGAACGTGCCGACCCACGATGCCGAGTCGTTGGGAGCGCCGGGATCGTCGGTCTGGAAGCTGCTGGCCGGCGCCCGCCCAGAGGGCACGGTGGCGTCGGCCCCGAAGAGGTCGAGTGACAGCTCCGTCGCCTTCTGGTGGTAGTGCGACCAGAACAGCTTGAACATGCCGGCTTCCGGACCGGGCGAGCCACCGTTGAGGTAGGCGGTGAGCGTGCGCAGGCCGCTGTAGCGCATGATCTCGACGGCGGAGTACGCCTCGGCGAGCCGCTGACGAATGATCGGGTCCTGGTCCTTGTCGCGATCACGAGCGAGCTGTTCGAGCCGGTCGTACTCGATTCGGAACATGACGGGGAAGGTGGCGGCGGCCTCGCCACGCTCGTAGCCGAGCAATGTCATCGCCACGGCCCAGCCGTTGTTGATCCCACCGACGACGTTCTCCTTCGGGCAACGGGCGTCGGAGAAGAACACCTCGTTGAACTCGGAGTCGCCGGTCATCATCTCGATCGGGCGGACCTCGACACCGGGCTGGTCCATCGGGACGAGCAGGAATGTGATGCCCTTGTGTTTGGGCTGGTCCGGATCAGAACGGGCGACGACGAAGATCCAGTTGGCGAGGTGGCCGGCCGACGTCCAGATCTTCTGACCGTTGATGACCCACTCGTCGCCGTCGAGCACCGCGCGGCAGCCGACGTTGCCGAGGTCGGAGCCGGCATTGGGTTCCGAGTAGCCCTGGCACCACTTGTGCTCGCCACTGAGGATCTTCGGGATGAAGTACGCCTTCTGCTCCTCGGTCCCCCACTGCAGGATGGTGTTGCCGACCATCTGGATCGAGAAGACGTCGTTCATCCCGCCGGTGGGCACGCCGGCCTTGGCGAACTCCTCCGCGAGGATGACCTGCTCCTCCTCGGAGAGGCCCGGGCCGCCGTACTCCTGGGGCCATGACGTCGCGAGCAGGTCGTGCTGCGAGAGCGTGTCGCGCCACTGCTCCATCCATGGGAGGACCTCGTCGTGCGGGAGCGCACCGATGCCCTTCCAGCCCGACGGGAGCTTCTCGGCGAGGAACGCCTGGATCTTCTCCCGGTACTGCTCGGCGGACTCACCCCACGTCGGCTGCATGGCCAGAGATTCTGTCAGACCCGGGCGCCGGCCCGGCGCCGGACCACCCGCTCCCTCCGGCACCCGCACCGCCCGCCTGGACCGCCCGCTCAGGTGCTGCGTGACCGGCGCGACGCCGACGAGCTCAGCAGACCGATGCCGAGGACCCCGAGCGCGGAACCCCACGGCGCTGTGAGGGCTCCGACGACCATGAGGACTGCCGTGACGCCGCTGGACGCAGTGTCGAAGAGCCGGCATCTCTGGTGCCCCCGGCGGCACTTCGGAGACAGGCCGACGCCCCACTCAGCGCGCGATCTGGGCAGCCCACGCGATGGATGTCGGTGGCGGCATGACCGTATGCCCCTACGAGTTCGATTCGAGTGCTTCGCTGTCGGCACGGTGCAACTCGTAAGCGTCGAACCGTCGGAGCTCTGCGGCGTCGGGCAGCTGAAACAAGCTCAGGATGTGCTCCAGGTCGGTCCGCTCCATGGGCACTGCACCCTCCGGTCGACTCCGGTTCCGTCGGTCGAGGCGGGCCCACAGCTCATCGAAGTCAAGATCGAACACATGGATCTCGGTTCGGGCGCCACAGCGTCGTGCGTCTGCCATCTTCTGGTCTCGTTCGTGTTTCATCCACAAGCCGTCCTCGAGGATCACGTCCTGGCCGTGCTCCAATAACGCCAGCGCGTGCTCGTACAGCCTTGCCTGGAGCCGGCTGTGGAATTCTTCGTCGGCATGGCTGACGCAGAGCGCTTCCTGCCAGTCGTCGGTGCACATCCGGATGCCGCGACCTGCGGATTCAAGCCTCTTCGCCAGCGTGGTCTTCCCAGAGCCGGGAGGACCGCAGAAGAGGACGAGCGTTGGTCTGTCGATGGGAATCGTGGGTCCTTGCGAAGCGTTGAAGTCTGCCGGGTCCAGCGTGCCACCGCAGGACTCGCTGACGCCGGGCAAGAAGCACTGCTCGTTGGCGACGTCGGGATGCTGACCGCGACCGACGCAGCGATATCTCAGGTACTGCAGCGCCACATATCGGCCGAATCGGTGCGGCTACTCGGGTAGCGGCGCGGCGATGACCCGATCAGCGGTCTGATCGGGTCATCCGGCCGTCACGCGGCCACGGGGCGGGTCGGTCTGCCCTTCCATTCGGTGCCGTGCGGGTCGACCGCGACCCATGCGCCAGCCGTCGCGTCACGGCGCAGGCTCCAGCCGTGTTGGTGCAGCAGTCGGTGATGGAACCGACACAGCAGGCAACCGTTGGCAACGGTCGTCGGGCCGCCGTCGGCGCGTTCGTGCAGGTGGTGGATGTCGCAGTGCTTCGGGATGCGAGTACAGCCCGGGAAGACGCAGTGGCGGTCCCGTGCGGCGATCGCTCGCCGTTGGCGTCTCGAGAACTGCTCGGCCGCGTCGTTGGCGTCCAGGACGTCGGTCCTGCCCTTGAACAGCGTGGCCACGAGTGCGGAGTCGCACAGCATCTGTTCCGCCGCTCCCTTGGCCAGGTTCCAGCCCTCGCCCATCATCACCAACTCGTCGAGATCGGCGAGGGTGCGGGCGTCAGCGAGCGTCTTCAGATCGATCAGGACGTTCACTGTCACGCCGGACCGGGCCCGGATGCGGCGATGCGCTCGGCGGCGCTGGTGGCGCTCGGCCTTGCGGATCTTGGCTCGCAGCAACTCCAGGTCGTCGAGCCCCTCGTTGTCGGGATCCAGGGCCTCGTCGAGCTCGTCGCCCGGGTAGGAACCGTCGAAGGTGTCGAGCGAGCGCTCGGTCTCGTCCTCGAGCTCCTCCTCCGACCGCGGGTCGCCGTCGACGTCGTGGGTCAACGCGAACGTGGCCATGTCGTCCAGGCCGTCGGCCCGCCGTTCCGACAAGGTCCGCTGGTACGGGGCGTCCGCGGGGTCGGGGCCCTGGGCGTAGGCGTCGACGGCGGTGAAGATGTTCTCGAACGCTGCTGGGGCCAAGGACGCGTGCATCTCCCCGCCGCCGAAGAGCCGACGGGAGAAGGTGATGGAGTGGGCCTGCACGCGTCGCTGTGCCAACTCCTGATCGACCAGCTCCCGCCAATAACGGACCGCCGCGTCGAAGGCATCGTCGTCGGACCCGACCGACAGCAACGCCGGTACCGACCCGGTGAGAAATCCGGCCCGCTCGTCGGTCACCGCCCGTGCGAGCTTCTCGGCCCGGCCCAACGACAGCATCCCACCGACGACGGCCGCACGCACCCGATCGTCCCGCGAGCAGAGCTCGGCCACCCGCTCGAATCGGCGGGCCTCGAGCACCGACATGCCGGTGTGGGCAACCAGCCACTGTTTGGCCGACCGGGCCCCGGCCGCCAGCCACGCCGACGTCGGCCACATCGCTGCGAGCTTGGCCACGACCGCTCGCTGCGCGTGGTCCATCGACCCGACGAGCCCCACGGCTTGGTCCAACAGCTCCTGGGCCTGCGCCGCGACATCGGCGTCACGGGAGTAGTCGGCAGAACCGGTCATGCACCCCATTCTCCTCGGGGGGTATGACAGGAACTCCCGGGCACGCGGAACATCCGCTGCGGATTCCGACGTCGAAGCCGTGGGCGCGCAACGCTCCACGGTTCGGGCGTGCGCCACGGGAATCGGCCGTCGACCCCTAGTGTTCCGGGTCGCACGGCACCCCGTCGCACGACACAGGATCTCGACACGAACACGGAGCACCGGTGGCCACCAGTCAACGAACGGCAACTCGCACCACTGCCTCGGCCGGCTCGTTCGCCGACGCCTGCGACCGGCTGGCGAACGCCGTCGAGACGGTGATCTGCGGCAAGCGCGACGTCATCGACCTGGTCATCGCGGCGCTCCTCGCCGACGGCCACGTCCTGCTCGAGGACATTCCCGGCGTCGGCAAGACGAGCCTCGCCAAGGCCCTCGCCGCAGCGATCGATGGCGAGTTCGGGCGGGTGCAGTTCACCCCCGATCTCCTCCCGACCGACGTCTCCGGCGTCAGCATCTTCCTGCGAGGTCGGGATGCCTTCGAGTTCCGTCCCGGACCGGTGTTCGCCAACATCGTCCTGGCCGACGAGATCAACCGGGCATCGCCCAAGACACAGTCGTCCCTCCTCGAGGCGATGGCCGAACGCCAGGTCACCGTCGACGGCACGACATACGAGCTCACCGCACCGTTCTTGGTGATCGCCACCCAGAACCCGATCGAACACGAGGGCACGTTCCCGCTCCCCGATTCCCAGCTCGACCGGTTCCTCATGCGCATCGACGTCGGCTATCCCGGCGCGGCCGCCGAGCTCGCAATGCTCGAGAGTCACGGCCAGGTCAACCCGCTCGATTCGGTGCAACCGGTGCTCTCGACGCGAGAGATCCTCGCGCTGCGTGACGCCGCGGCCGGCCTGCACGTCGCGACGCCGCTGAAGCAGTACCTCGTGCAGCTCGCCGAGGCCACGCGTGCACACCCGCAGCTCGAGCTCGGCATGTCGCCGCGAGCCACGCTCAGCATGCTGCGGGTTTCGCGGGTCTGGGCTGCCATGTCGGGGCGCGACTACGTCACGCCCGACGATGTGAAGCGGCTCGCGACTCCCGTGCTCGCCCACCGCCTGCTCGTGACCCCCGAGGCCGACCTCCAGGGCATCTCGTCGAGCGCGATCCTGGACGACGTGCTCGACTCGGTCCCCGTCCCCCGGCCCCGCTCGAGCTGACGCGTGCGGCCGACCCGGCACGGTCTGCTCGTCGCGATCGGCGCTGCGGGCCTCATCGCGCTCGGCCGCTTCCTCGGGCTGACGGAGCTGTTCGCCATCGGCTCGTCGGTGGCCCTGCTGGTCGTCGCGTGTGGTGTCTGGGTCTCGACTCGCAGCATTGACGTCGTGGTCGCTCGAAGCGTCCGGCCCAGCCGCGTGCACGTCGGCAATCCGTGCACCGTCGAAGTCAACGTGCGAAATCGGGGGCGAACCTCCCCTGTGCTGCGCCTGCGCGACCCGGTGACGGGCACGGCGGGCGCCGATCTACTCCTCGCCCCGATCGGTCGGCGCAAGACATCGAACGTCGCGTACCGGCTCCCGACCTCGACTCGGGGTCTGGTCACGGTCGGGCCGATGACCATCGAGGTGTCCGATCCATTCGGGCTCGCGTCGGCGAGGAGCCGGGCAGCCCGACCGGTCGAGATCACGGTCCTGCCACGGATCGACGAGATCCCACCGCTCCCCCGCACCGTGGGCCCCGACCCCGATGGCGGAGCCGAGACCGGGTCACTCGGCCGGGTTGGCGAGGACTTCGCAGCACTACGCCCGTACGTGGTCGGCGACGACCTGCGTCGCGTCCACTGGCCGTCGTCTGCACGGACCGACGATGACCTGCTGGTACGTCAGGACGACACTCCGTGGCAGGGACGGATCTGCGTCCTGCTCGACCTGCGACGAGAAGCCCACGATCTCGACACGATCGAGCGGGCGGTGTCTGCCGCTGCCTCGATCCTGCGGACCCACCTGCGACGCGGTGACCACGTTCGACTGGTCTCGACGACCGGGGTCGACACCGGCTACGGGCTGGGAGCATCGCACCTCGACGGCATGCTCGAGTTCCTCGCGGTCGCCGACCGATCGAACCGCGGCACCATGCACGGTGCGCTCGACGCCGCCGAACGAGGAGCTTCGGGAGCACTCGTCGTGATCACCGGCCGTCCGAGCGGCCCGGACCTCGACGCGGTCGAGGCCATCGGACCCGCCGTGAGCCTGCGGCGCGTCGTCCGACTCGACATCCATGATCGCAGCGCGAGCGGCCGACGGACCCAGGTCCTCGGCGTTCCCCCGGGCACCTCGTTCGCCGAGGCGTGGACGACGGCGACGCCGACGAACGGCCGCACCGCCAGATCCCGCCGGGCCAGCGTCCGGCGACGGACCGCGGCGCGATGACCACCGCGCTACCCGACCGACGCGCAGCGAGTACTCGCGAACTGCCGATCCTCGCGATCTCCGAGGTCGCGCTGACGCTCGTGACGCTCTTCGCGGTGCTCGGTCTACGCCGGGCGTTCCTCGGCACGGAATGGTTCCCCGAACTCGCGGTGCAGGTCCTCGCCGCGCACGCTGTCGCTGCGACGTTGCGTCGACGAGCGGTCTCGATGCCACTCGCCCTGTTGACGATCGTCGGCGCCGGGGTCCTCGCCATCACGTGGGTGTACGCGGGCGACAGTTCGGCCTTCGGTATCCCGACGGGAGAAACGTTCCGGCTGCTCGCCGACGCTGTCACCGAGGCGGGCACACAGTTCTCCGAGGTCAAGGCGCCGACCGCCGCCCTCCCCGGCTTCTTGATCGCGTCGTCCGCTGCGATCTGGTTGGGCGCCGCCTTGTCCGACTGGGCGGCATTCCGAGTCGAGGCGCCGCTCGAAGCCACGCTGCCGGCTGCGACGCTGTTCGTGCTGACCGCCGTGCTCGGCGCCGACGTCGACCGGATCCTCCTCGCCGTGATCTGGATCGTGGCCGTGCTGTCGTTCCTGCTCCTGCGACGAGCGGACCGACTCGGAGCGACCGCCACCTGGGTGGGCGATCGCAGCCGCACCGGACCGCGGACCATGCTCGCCATCGGCGCGGGACTCATGGCCGTCGCCGTGATCGTCGCGTCGATCGTGGCACCTCGCCTTCCCGGGGCCGAGAGCGACGCGATCTTGTCGCTGACCGACATCGGAGACGACGGGCCCGGGACCCGGTTCACCGTCAGCCCGCTCGTTGACATCCGCAGCCGCCTCGTCGAGCAGGCCGACGTCGAGGTCTTCTCGGTCCGCAGCCCCGTACGCTCGTACTGGCGACTCACCTCGCTCGACGAGTTCGACGGCACGGTGTGGAAGTCGAACGGGTCCTACGGATCCGCCGACGGCGAACTCGACGACGGGGTCGCCGTCGCCTCCGAGCGGATCTCCTTCGAGCAGTCGTTCGCGATCAGCGCCCTCGCGCAGATCTGGTTGCCCGCAGCGTACGAACCGCAGTCGGTGCAAGCCGCCGTCGACCTGCGCTACGACGAGGTCTCCGGGACGCTCATCATCGACGAGGACGACGACGATCCGAACGCGACGTCCGACAACACCGACTACCGCGTGACCTCGGCGCTCCCCCAGCACGACGCCGCAGCGCTGGCGTCGGCGTCGACGACGGTCCCCGGCGACATCGCCGACCGGTATCTCGGACTCCCGGACGACTTCCCGACGTCGGTGCGCTCGATCGCTGCGGAGGTGACGACCGACGCGACGTCGCAGTACGACGCGGCGCTCCGCCTCCAGAACTTCTTCCGGAACAACTTCACCTACGACCTCGAGGTCGGTGCCGGCCACAGCGAACAGGCGATCGAACAGTTCGTCGTCGACCTGCGGCGCGGCTACTGCGAACAGTTCGCCGGCAGTTTCGCGGCGATGGCCCGCAGCATCGGCCTCCCGGCCCGCGTGGCGGTCGGGTTCACCCCGGGCAACAGCACCGACGACGACCCGACCCTGTACCGGGTGCGGGGCGAGCACGCCCATGCGTGGCCCGAGGTGTTCCTCGGTGAGTACGGCTGGGTGATGTTCGAGCCGACGCCGGGTCGTGGTGCGCCGTTCGCCGAGCAGTACACCAACGTGCCCGAACAACAGGTCAGTTCGGGGACCGGTGGGTCGACCGCCACCACGGCGGCGTCACCACCGTCGACGGCAGCGCCCGACACGAGCGACCCGGCCGACCCCGGGCGCGACACCGTGAACCCGGACGAACTCGAAGCCGGCGGCGCCGGCCAGGACGACGAGACCGAGACATCGCCGAATCCGTGGTTCGGACGGATCGCATGGGCGGCCGGTCTCCTGGTCGCCGCAGTCGCGCTGTATCTGGTCGTCATCGCCGGCGCGACCGCGCTCCGTCGCCGCAAGCGACGCCACGCAGCGATCGAACCCGGCCAGCGCGTCGCGCTCGCCTGGGACGAGTCGATCGGGGCGATCCGCCGTGCCGGCGTGCCGATTCGAGACACCGAGACGCAGACCGAGGTCGCCGCCCGCGTGTCGAATCGACTCCCGGAGGCGAGCGAACCGATCCAAGCGCTCGCCGACGCGGTCCAGGTGGCCACCTACTCACCGGTGCCATCGACCGACGAGTCGAGCGGGGCCGCCCTGATTCACGCCGCCGAGATCGAACGGGTGGCGAATGCATCGATGACGCGGAAGGAGCGGTTCCGCAGCCGCTTTCACCCCCGGCGACTCCTGGACCGCTGACCCGGCGACCCGGGTCGTGGCGGGCTACTCCTCGTTGCGCTTGAAGCGCTCGCGCATCTTCTCCGAGGACGACCCGAGCACTTCACGTAGGCCGTTGCCGGCCTTGATCGTGTTGGTCACCGATTCCAACCCGGCGCGGCCCATCTTGCGGGCATTGCGCTCGATCACGAGCGCGCACGCGAGCATGATCAGGAAGCCACCGAAGGCGAGATACCAAACGGGAAGTGCGACCACCAGGGCGGCGAGGCCGACCACGAAGCCGACCAGCGACAGCTTGATGTTTCGCCAGGCGTGTCGGTACAGGGTGGTCTCGCCGACCTCGCGGGCGAAGGCCGGGTCGTTCTCGTAGAACTCCCGTTCGATGTCCTTGAGGATGCGCTCTTCGTCTTCGGAAAGCGGCACCAGACAACCCCTTCTCGGCCATTCAGTTCGGCGGGTGTACTCAGCGGTCGGCGCTCAGTGACGTCATCTTCGCACACGATGACGACGTCAACAACGCGCTCCCCACAGACTACCGAGGAGGTCGCTGGTCCGTCTCCTCGCCCGGCTCGTGGTCCGGACCCCACGGCCGCTCGCCCGGCCGGCTCCGTCGTTTCGGGTCGCCCAGAAGCGTGGCAGGACGCAACGCGTCGGTGCCGAACCGTTCCCGGACGGCGTCGACCGCATCGGTGACCGCCCGCCACGCCTCGCCGTCGCCGGCCTTGCTCGCGCTGACCCCCTCGTGGGTGGGGGCGCCCGCCAGGTCGTCCAGCGTCATCTGACGCGGGGGCGCGTCGTCGAGGTTGGACAGCGTGACCCCGAGCAGTCGCACGCCCTGTGACACGTCGACGTTCTGGAGGAGTGCCGACGACGCCCGCAGGATCGATGGGCCGGAGTCGATCGGCGTCGGCTGGGTCGCCGAGCGCGTGATCGTCGAGAAGTCGGCGAACCGTACCTTGATCGACACCGTCCGCCCCGGGAGCCCGTGGCGACGAACACGGTCGGCGACGGCATCGGCCATCCGCACCAACTGGACGTGGAGCGCATCCCGATCGTCGATGTCCACGGCGAAGGTCTCCTCGTGTCCGATCGACTTCGGTCGAGCGTCGGGTATGACGGGTCGAGCGTCGACGGCGTGGGCCAGTGCGTGCAGGTGACGGCCATGCGCCTCGCCGACAGCGCGGGTCACGATCTCGATCGGCATCGCTTCGAGGTCGCCGACGCTCCGCACGCCGAGCCGCTGGAGCTTCTCCAGCGTCTTCGGTCCGACTCCCCAGAGGTCGGCGACCGGGAGTGGTCGAAGGAATGCCCGTTCGTCACCCGGGCGGACGACCGTGACGCCGGTTCCCGGCACCGGACCGCCGACCGACGCGCTCGGCTTGCCGTGCTCGGTGGCCAGCTTCGCCAGGAACTTGTTGGACGCGACGCCCACGGAGCACCGCAGTCCCTCTTGGTCGAGGATGCGACGGCGGATGTCCGCAGCAATCGAGGAGCCGTCTCCGTGGAGCCGACGGACGCCGGTCACATCGAGGAATGCCTCGTCCAGACTCAGCGGCTCGACCAACGGCGTGACGCTACGGAAGATCTCCATGATCCGACCGGAGACCTCGCCGTAGAGCGCGTGGTCTCCGGGGAGCCACACCGCGTCGGGACAGAGTCGCTGCGCCCGGACCGATGGCATCGCCGACCGGACGCCGAACGCTCTGGCCTCGTACGACGCCGCGGCGACGACACCGCGCGGTCCTCGGGCCCCGACGACGACGGGGAGCCCACGCAGCTCGGGGCGGCGATGCTGTTCGACCGACGCGTAGAACGCGTCCATGTCGACGTGCAGGATCGTGCGCAATGGATCGGGCACGACGCGCCGACTCAGTCGAGACGGGTGACCAACGCCCCGTCGCGCGACTGTCCCTCGACCCGATACCGGAACGAACGGGCATCGGTCCACCGCTCACCGAGCCATGCGAGCATGGGCTCACGAGCCGGGATCCACGATGTCCCGAGGCAGTCGCGACATCCGTCCAGGTCGAGCCACGCAGCGTCGACGACGATCCCGTCCGGGTCGTCGACCGTGATGTCGCCGTCGAAGCCCATGGCCCGATGCACCTCGACGTCGAGGGTCCACCCCATGTCCGGGGCCTCGGCTCGCACCGTCCACAACGGCCCCTCCCAGCCGGCGACACGAAGGCCGGTCTCCTCCTCGACCTCGCGAGTGAGTCCCTCGATGATCTGCTCGCCGGGATCGATCACCCCACCCGGCGTCGTCCAGTCGAGCGATCCGTCGCGGCGTTGGTTCTGGACGAGCAGCAGGCGCCCGTCGAGCTCGATCAATCCCCCGGCCACGGTCCACGCACGCACCCCTGCAGTCTGACACCGGAGCGCGTGTCGTCGAGCGACGGCCCGCAGCGCGGCGACGTCGGCCGTCGTCGGTCAGCGCATCCGCAGACGGACACGGCGGACGTGGTGGTGCACGTCCTTCTCGAGCACCAGCTCCGCCCGGTCTCGTGTGGGCAGCACGTTCTCGTGCAGGTTCGGGAGGTTCACCGACGACCAGATCTCGCGCGCGAGCTGTTCCGCGTGATCATCGTCGAGAGTCGCGAACCGGTGGAAGAACGCACCTTCGTCTTCGCGTGCGCCCTCGACCAGCGTCAGGAATCGCTGCAGGTACCACTCCTCCACGTCGCCGGCGTCAGCGTCGACGTAGATCGAGAAGTCGAAGAAGTCCGACACGAACACGCTCGGTCCGCCCTCGCCTGTCGTCGGTGGGACCTGCAGCACGTTGAGACCCTCGACGATGACGATGTCGGGCTGGTCGACGACCTGTGCCTCTCCCTCGATCACGTCGTAGGACACGTGGCTGTAGACCGGGACCTCGAGGGCGGGACGACCGGCCTTGAGGTCGGCGAGGAACGAGACGAGTGCGGGAGTGTCGTAGCTCTCCGGGAACCCCTTGCGGTGCAGGAGACCACGCCGTTCGAGTTCGGCGTTGGCATGGAGGAACCCGTCGGTCGTGACGAGGTCGACCCGTCGGCGTTCGGGGGCCCGAGCCAACAGTTTCTGCAGGACGCGCGACGTGGTCGACTTCCCGACGGCCACCGACCCGGCGACGCCGATGACGAACGGGACGTGCGGACGAAACCGGCCGAGGAACGCTCCGGTGGCGTCGTGGAGTGAACGGGTGACGCCGGCCCGGAGGTGCACGAGACGGGCCAGGGGCACGTAGATGTCCTCGACCTCCCCCATCGACAGGTCCTCGTTGATGCCGGTGAGCGCGGCGAGATCCTCCTCGGCGATCGGGACGGACTCGTGGGCACGGAGCGCAGCCCACGACGAGCGGTCGAATACCCGCTCGCCCCAGCGGTCGGTCGAATCGTCGCGTTGTCGGTCGCGGGCGTCGGGATCGAGCACGGAAGCATCCAACCGGAGCAGGTCACCTCTGGCAAGCGGGGATCGGACCAGTCGACCCGTAGCCTGTCTCCGTGGCCGAGCTCACCCCATCCGCCGAAGACGACTACGCACCCTCCGCGCTTCCCTCGACCGGAGCACGTGTCCTCGCGTTCGCGTCGATCCTGATCGCCGGTCTGTGCGGTGGGCTCATCGGCTATGCGGTCGTCGACCTCCAGTGCGAGGGCGACTGCACGGCGCCCGCCGGGATCGCCGGGCTCGTCGGCGCCGTGATCTTCGCCGTGGGCGTCGGCGTGGTCGCCATCCTGGCTCTGCGAGCGATGGCCGAGTGGCGCGTGATCCAGCACCACCGGGAGCACGCCGAGAACGACGAACGCCCCTGACCCCGCCCCGTCGGGGCCGGACCAGGGGCGTTCACCCGAATCGGGTCAGCCGGTGAACGTGGGACTGCTCGCGTTCGCCGTGGCCGGGGCGGCCGACAGCGCCTCGACGCTGCCGGCGTCACATGACGCCGTGCCGTCGCGGTCGCCGTCGACTGGGCGGTCGGCGCCACGCTGGTCGGCGTCGGTCACACAATCGGCGGTACCGGCGTCGACCGCAGCACTGGACGAGGCCGGCAGGTGGGTCAGCGTCGCTCCGCCGTTGTCGGCGAGGCCGCCGAGACCAGGATCCGACACGTTCGTCACGTCGCCGGTGCCGTCGACGTCGCAGGTGCTGCCCACGACGTTGTAGCCGTCGGAGGTGACGTCGCTCTCGCAGTCGTCGCCCTCGTTTCCGGCCACGATCGAGGTGGCGATCGTGAGCGCGCCGTCGCCGTCTTCGGACACGTCGATGACGCCGGTGCTGTTGTCGGTGACGGTGGTGTGGACGAGGTCCACCTCGCCGCCGTTCGACTTCACGGCGCCGCCGTCGGTCGCCGACGTGTTGCCCGAGATCGTCACGTTCAGCGTGGTGAGCGTGCCGCCGTTGTTGAACAGGCCACCGCCGCCGTCACCCTCGTCGGTGCCGGTCGTGGCGTTGTTGCTGATCGTCGAGTCGACGACGGTCATGACCGCGGTCCCGAAGTTCCACAGTCCACCACCTTCGGTGGCGGTGTTGCCGTCGACGGTCGAACCGACCACGTCGACCGTGCCCGCACCGGTGATGTGCAGACCGCCGCCGTTGCCCGGAGCGGTGCCGGCGTCGTTGCCGGTGAGGGTCACGCCGGTGAGCGTGTTCGTCGTCGGCACGGCTGCGGGGTCGTCGTCGCCGTCGTCGGCGTTGTCGTCGATGCCGCCGCCGGCGCGGTTGCGTCGGGCGCGCCGGCGATCGTTGCGGCCCCTCCGGACGAGCTGCAGTACACCGCCATGAGGCTGACCAGCAACATCATTATGCTGGGCGTTGGTTCGACTTTGGTCCTCGCGAAGTTGCC
>JAPKDO010000068.1 GCA_028822535.1 Acidimicrobiales bacterium | reverse complement strand
GACCGCCCGGCCGCCCGGCCGACCGCCCGCCGGCCCGACTGGCCGACCAGCCGACCCGCCGCCCGGCCGAGCCACCGAGCGCCCGGTGGACCGCCCGCCGGACCGACCCCCCGGCCGACCGACCCGCCCGAGGTCGGCCGGTCCGTGTGCGTTCCCGCCCCCCGCCAGCCCCGAGAGGATCCGATGCAGACCGACACCGCCACGAGCCCACCGTCCACCGACCGCCCCCGGTGGGAAGTGCCGGTCCCTGGTGACGAGCCACCGCCGCCACCGACCGGCGGTCCGGACGCTGGATCCGGTCGCGGTGGCTGGCGGCCGCTGCCGATCATCGCGGCGTCGGTCCTCAGCGCCGTCCTCGCATCCGGCGTGACGGCCACGATCGTCGACGACGACCCGGCGCCCGTGGCGACGACCGCCGCCACGTCGGGCGCAGCGACCGTGGCACCCACCCCCGTCGTCGACGGGTCCGAGCGAGCCGCCACCGCTGCCGCAGCGATCGCCCCGGCCGTGGTCCAGATCGAGACCCGCACCGGCGTCGGTTCCGGCGTGGTCTACGACGAATCGGGGCTGATCCTGACCGTCGCTCACGTGGTCGCCAGCAACGGCACCGTCGACGTCCGCCTCGCCGACGGGTCGACCGTCTCGGGCGAGGTGCTCGGGACGCACGCCGAGACCGACGTCGCCGTCGTGCAGATCGACAGCGAGGATGTTCCGTCCGTCGCCGAGCTCGCCACCGGCACCGAACCCGTCGTCGGGCAGCTGGCCGTCGCCGTCGGCAGCCCGTTCGGCTTCGACCAGACCGTGACGTCGGGGATCGTCTCGGCTGTCGACCGGATCGTGAACGACGTCGCCATGGTCCAGACCGACGCCGCCATCAACCCCGGGAACTCCGGCGGCCCCCTCGTCGACGCCTCGGGCCGAGTCCTCGGTCTGTCCGACGTGATCTTCACCGAGTCGGGTGGCAACGAGGGCGTGGGCTTCGCCATCACCGTCGACATCGCGAAGCTCATCGCCGACCAGATCGTCGCCGGCGAGACCCCGCAGCTCGCCCTCCTCGGCGTGTCGACGACCGCCAGCGCCGACGGATCACGTGGAGCCCAGGTGGCCGAGGTCGTTCCCGGGTCGGCCGCCGACGCCGCCGGCATCACCGACGGCGACCTGCTCGTGAGCATCGACGGCGCTCCGGTCGCCGACAGCAGTCAGCTCCGCGCCCAGATCACCAGGCGGTCGCCTGGCACCGAGGTGACGATCGGGCTCGAGCGCGACGGGGTTCCGATAGACGTGACCGTCACCCTGGGCTCCACCGGATAGCGCCTCAGCGGACGAAGAGCCAGATGGCGACCACGACGCCGAATACCACGACGGTCGTCCGCAACGCTCGTTGCGAGAGCCGCCGGGCGATGCGGGCGCCGGCGTAGCCGCCGGCGAGGCTTGCCGGCGCGACGATGGCGACCGACAGCCAGTCGACCGGTCCGAACAGCGCGAAGGCGACGAGGGCGACGGTGTTGATCAGCAGCGACAGCGCCGTCTTGAGGGCGTTGAGACGCTGGAGGTGCTCGGCGACGTAGATGCCGAGCACGGCGAGGAGGATGACGCCGAGTCCGCCACCGAAGTACGCGCCGTAGATCGCAGCGACGAAGACCGCCAGATGCAGTTGGACCGTGGCGTTGCCGACCGACTGCGACCGGGCTTCGACCATCGTCGCGATACGCGGCTGCAACGCCAGCAACACCGAACCGGCGAGCACCAGGAACGGCACCAGCGCATCGAACACGGCGTCGTCGGTGGCCAACAGCACTGCAGCGCCGACGACGCCGCCGACCAGCGCCGTCGACGCGAGCGCCCGGAGCCGGTCCCGCTGGCTCGCCAACTCCTCCCGATACGCGGCGGCGCTCCCCAGATAGCCCGGCCAGACGGCGGTCGTGTTGGTCACGTTGGCGTCGAGGGTGGGCAAGCCGATGGCCACGAGGGCCGGGAACGAGATGAGCGAGCCGCCGCCGGCGACGGCGTTCACGCCACCCGCGAGGAAGCCCGCCACGGCGATCAGGACAGCGTCCGCGACGCTCATCCGGATCGTCCCGTCGTCGGGCTCGCACGTCGGACAGCACTCGGCACGGGCGCACCGTACCGGTCGGGTCCGATGCAACCCGGCCCGGTGGCGTGACCGATGTCACCACCGTCACGTGAACGAAACCTCGTTCCCATCCGTCAGACAGATGATGACGGAATCTCCACACGGCGAACGGGCCGGCGACGACGCCGGGGGCGTGTCCCTCGTCGGGCTGGTCCTGACGGTGGCAGCGCTCGTGGCCCTCGTGGTCACCGTCACGCTCGCCCTGCGCACCATCGACTCGGCCGAGGTGGGGAGCGGACAGGTCGTCGGCGACGTCACGGTCCGGGACCACTGACGGCGCCGAACCCTGGCCGTCGGAGGGGCATTTCGCCCACGACACACCCCTCGCGTCACCGCCTCGTCATCTTGGCCCGCTCCGACACCGATCAGTAGGGTTCCGAGCCGTGTCGGAGTTCCTCCGCAATTACCTGACCGTCGCAATCTTCGGCGGTGTTGCCGTCGCGTTGCTCGCTGTCGTGCTCGGCCTCGGCGCGCTCATTCGACCGAGTCGCCGTCAGCCGGGCAAGCACATGAACTACGAATCCGGCGTCGACCCGGTCGGCGACGGCTGGTCGCAGAGCCAGGTTCGCTATTACATCTTTGCCCTGATGTTCGTCATGTTCGACGTCGAGGCGGTGTTCATCTTCCCGTGGGCCACACGCCTCGAGGCATATCAGGTGTTCGGCCTCGTCGAGATGATCATCTTCATCGCCATCCTCGCCCTGGGCCTCGTGTACGCGTGGCGCAAGGGCGTGCTTCGCTGGATCTAGGCCTCAGGGTCTTCTAGGAGTCGTACTGATGGGTCTCGTGGAGAGCGGCAAGCTGCCCAAGCCGCTCACGAATCTGCTCAACATCTCGCGCAAGTACTCCCTCTGGATGTACCAGTGGGGTCTCGCGTGTTGCGCGATCGAGATGGCTGCCGTCATGGCCGGTCCGCGTTTCGACGTCATGCGCCTCGGCGTGATCCCGCTGCCCGCCTCGCCCCGCCAGGCCGACCTCCTCTGCGTCTCGGGCACCGTGACCGACAAGATGGTCCCGTCGGTGCGCCGCCTCTGGGAACAGATGCCCGACCCGAAGTACGTCATCTCCATGGGATCGTGCGCCAACTGCGGCGGCCCCTACTGGGACAGTTACTCGGTGACCAAGGGTGTCGACCAGGTGATCCCCGTCGACGTCTACGTCCCCGGTTGCCCGCCCCGACCCGAGGCCCTCCTCGAAGGCATCGTCCTCCTGCAGGAGAAGATCGCCAACGAGGACATGGCCGAGAAGTGGCGAGGTGATCCCATTGTCGTCAGCTGACACCGCAACCGAGGACACGTCTGCAGAAGACGCCCCGGCCGAGGAATCCGGGCCGTCGGACGAGATGCGTGAAGCGCTCCTGGCCGAGATCGCTGGGCTGTTGGGCGACTCGCTCGTCGAATCCCACATCGTTCCCGGCAAGCAGCTGTACCTGCGGGTCACGCCGGAGTCGTGGAAGGAGACCCATCGCGTCCTGCGCGACGAGATGGGTTTCAAGTTCTTCGAGTTCCTCTCGGCGATCGACTGGATGCCGTCTCCGTTCGGCAAGTCCGAGGACGCCTCCGCCGATGCCGGGATCCCCGTCACCAAGGTGGAGGACCCCGGCGAGATCGAGCAGGGCTTCGCCGGTGGCGAGACCCGCTTCCAGGTGTTCACGCGTGTCGTCGACATCTCCCACGACACGCCCGGCAAGAGCGTCGGCGTGATCGTCAAGGTCGACGTCCCCGATCCGCACGAGGATCCCGAGCCGGTGCTCGAGACCCTGCTGTCGATCTACCCCGGGACCAACTGGCACGAGCGTGAGATCCACGAGATGTTCGGCATCGGATTCACCGGGCACCCGTACCTCGAGAAGCTCTACCTGCCCACGGACTTCGAGGGGAACCCGCTCCGCAAGGACTTCCCGTTGCTCGCGCGCCACGTCAAGCCGTGGCCGGGCATCGTCGACGTCGAGCCCATGCCCGACGACGCAGACGAGTCCGACGATGATTCTGGCGCCGCTGCCGAAGGAGGGGACGACGCATGACCGCAGTCACCGAGCCCACCGAGCAGGATCAGCTGGCCTACGTCGCCGCCAAGGCCGCGGACTCGCGCGTGAACGTCGAACTCGAGACCGACGACGGCATGACGCTCAACATCGGGCCGCAGCACCCGGCGACCCACGGCACGTTGCGCATCGTCGCCAAGCTCGACGGCGAACAGGTCCTGTGGGCCGAGCCGATCATGGGCTACATGCACCGTGGCTACGAGAAGCTGGTCGAGGTGCGGACCTATCCACAGGTCACGACGCTGATCAACCGCATCGACTGGCTCGGCAGCTTCGCCAACGAGGTCCCCTTCATCCTCGCCTGCGAGGAACTGATGGAGATCGAGGCCCCGCCTCGAGCCCAATACATCCGCACCGTCCTCCACGAGATGGGCCGCATCTCGCACCTGATCATGGGCGTTGGCGACATGGGCGTGCAGATCGGTGCGTTGACGCCGATGTTCTACGCGTTCCGCGATCGCGAGTACCTCCTCAACCAGATCGAGGCGGCGACCGGCGGGCGCTTCCACCCCAACTTCGACCGCATCGGCGGGGTCAAGGACGACCTGCCGGCCGGCTGGATCGCCGAGACCACGCGGATCATGAAGACGATGACCGCCTTCTGTGACCAGATGGACGATCTGCTCATGGGGAACGAGATCTTCGAGCAGCGCACCCGCGGCATCGGCGTGATCCCACCCGAACTCGCCCAGCTCTACGGCCTGTCGGGCGCCAACCTGCGCGCGTCGGGCATCGACTGGGACCTGCGCCGCGACAGCGACTCCCCGATGGCGTGGAAGCACGCCGACTTCAAGGTGATCACCCACACCGACGGCGACTCGTTCGCCCGCACGTGGTGCCGCCTCCAGGAGATCCGCGAGTCGGCCAAGATCGTCACGCAGCTGCTCGACGACCTGCCGTCGGGGCCGATCATGGCCAAGGTGCCCCGCATCATCAAGGTGCCGGCGGGCGAGGCCTACGTCGCCACCGAGAACCCGCTCGGCGAGATGGGGTACTACGTCGTCTCCAAGGGCGACCTCGGACCGTTCCGGGTCAAGATCCGCACGGCGAGCTTCTCGAACGTGTCGATCGTGCCGTGGATCCTCCGTGGCGTGTACGTCCCCGACATCATCACGATCCTCGGTTCGCTCTACTTCATCCTCGGAGACATCGACCGGTGAATCTCGCTTCCGTCTTCGCCGGCCCGTTCGACGCGTACTGGGCCCAGTCGATCCTGCGTTCGGTCGGCGTCATCGCCGCCGTCCTGTTGCCCGCAGGCACCTTCGTCTACCTCTTCCTGTTCAAGATGGTCAGCTTCATGCAGAACCGTCTCGGACCGATGGAAGCCGGCCCCTACGGCTCGGTGCAGCTCCTCGCTGAGGTCGGTAAGTCGCTCCAGAAGGAGGACATCGTCCCCGACCGGGCCGACCGCACCCTCTTCAAGATCGCCCCGTATCTCGTCGTCGGCACCGTGCTGCTCACCTATGTCGTGGTGCCCTTCGGCCCCGACATGGTGTTCATCGACAGCAACGTGTTGGGCACCGGCATCTTCTTCGTGATGGCGGTGTCGTCGATCTCGGTGATCGGCATCATCCTCGCCGGCTGGGCGTCGGCCTCGAAGTTCTCCCTCCTCGGCGGTCTCCGTGCCGCCGGTCAGCTGATCGCCTACGAGCTACCCCTCGTGCTGTCGGTCGTCGGCGTGGTGATCCAGGCCGGCACGCTCGACCTGCAGAAGATCGTCACCGCCCAGGCCACCGGCGAGATCTTCGGTTGGGGCGCCCTCGGCAACCCCTACATCCTCACTCAGGGCGTCGCGTTGTTGATCTTCATGATCGCCATGCAGGCCGAGCTCGCGCAGACCCCCTTCGACATGCCCGTCGCCGAATCCGAACTCGTCACCGGCTACATGACCGAGTACACGGGACTGCGCTTCCTGTTGTTCTTCATCGGCGAGTTCGCCTCCGCCGGCGCGTTCTCTGCCATCGCCGCCACCTTGTGGCTCGGCGGTTGGTACCTGCCCGGCCTCGACCTCACCGCCGACTACATGAACGTCGTCGGCCCGCTGGTGCTGCTGGGCAAGACCATGATCTTCGGCGGGATCATCTTCTTCGTCCGGTTCACCTACCCCCGATTCCGAGAGGATCAGCTCCAGCGCTTCGCCTGGAAGGTCCTCATCCCGCTGGCGCTGGTCAACATCTTCGCCACGGGCGTCCTGAAGGTGGTCTTCTAGATGCCCCGTCCGCAGCTCCCCGGTGTCATCAAGGGTCTGACCGTCACGTTCAAGGAGATGGTCTCCCCGAAGGTGACGGTGCAGTACCCGCGCGAGAAGGAGCCGCCGCCCACGCGGGCCCGCGGCGTCATCGCGCTCAAGGAGGAGAACTGCACGGTCTGCATGCTGTGCTCCCGCTCCTGCCCCGACTGGTGCATCTACATCGAGGGCCACAAGGAGAAGGCGCCGCCGCGCCGTCCCGGGGGCAAGCCCCGCACCGTCTCCGCGCTCGACCGCTTCGACATCGACTACGCGCTCTGCATGTACTGCGGCATCTGTGTCGAGGTCTGCCCGTTCGACGCCCTGTTCTGGAGCCCTGAGTTCGAGTACTCCGAGCCCCGCATCGCCGACCTCCTGCACGACAAGGACCGCCTCGGTGAGTGGATGGAGACCGTGCCGGACTTCGAGTCCTACGAGGCCGGGTCCGAACAGAAGGTCCGGAAGGTGCCGCGCTGATGGTCCTCGCCGCTGACGCGTTCGCGCAGAACGTCTTCTTCTACGTCATCGCCGCGGCCATGGCCTTCTCGGCCATCCGCGTCGTGACCGTCAAGAACGTCGTGCACGCCGCCATGTACCTCGTGATGGTGCTGGCCGGTGTCGGCGCCCAGTTCATCTTGTTGGCGTCGGAGTTCGTCGCCGCGACCCAGGTGCTCGTCTACATCGGCGCCGTC
This sequence comes from Acidimicrobiales bacterium, assembly GCA_028822535.1. Lineage (GTDB taxonomy): Bacteria > Actinomycetota > Acidimicrobiia > Acidimicrobiales > Salinilacustritrichaceae > Salinilacustrithrix. Next base: position 7,743 of record JAPKDO010000068.1, on the reverse strand, counting down.
GTCGTGCTCGTGCTCTTCGGCGTCATGCTCACCCGTGCCAAGCTCGGCCAGGACGTGAACCTCACCAACGACTACTGGTGGTTGGGTGCGGTGGCCGCGGTGATGATCTTCGGCGTGATGGCGTACTCGCTGCTCGACTACTACGGCGACGAACCGCTCGACACCGCCGGCGCGGAGAGCCAGTTGGTCGACAACACCGGGCAGGTGTCCGACGCCATCTTCGGCCAGTACCTGGTCCCGTTCGAGATCATCTCCGTACTGCTCCTCGGCGCCCTCGTCGGCGCGATCGTTCTGGCAAGGAAGGACTGAACACTCGTGGACGACGTGATGCTCAACCAGTTCCTCCTGCTCAGCGCCATCTTGTTCTCGACCGGCGTCTACGGGGTGCTGGCCAAGAAGAACGCCATCCTCGTGTTGATGTCGATCGAGTTGATCCTCAACGCGGTCAACATCAACCTGGTCGCCTTCGGCGCCCACAACGGGACGATCGTCGGTTCGGTGTTCGCCCTGTTCGTCATCGCCGTGGCCGCCGCCGAAGTCGGCGTCGGTCTGGCCATCGTCCTGCTCATCTACCGGAACCGCCGCAGCGTCGACCTCGACGACGTCGCGCAGATGAAGGGCTGATCCGGTGTCTGGAGCAACTGTGTTCGCAGCTGAGACCGTCGAGGCGGGGTTCTTCCTCGAGCACGCCTACCTCATCCCGCTCATCATGGCGGCGTCGTTCGGCCTGACGCTCGCCATCGGCAAGCGCCTGGGCAAGCACGCGTCGTGGATCGGCATCGCCTCGATCGGCGCATGTTTCCTCTTCGCCATCGTCGCCAACGTCCAGTGGGCCGACTACGTCCACGACACCGAGCACGCCGCCGAGGCGAAGTCCGACACGGACGACCACGGCAGCGAGGACACGTCCGACGACGGCCACGGCGACGAGGACGAGTCCAACAGTGAGGACGAGTCCCACGGCGACGACGAGGAGCACTCGATCGGACCGGTCCTGCCCGACGACGTCGGCCCGACCGTCGACGGAGAGACCGCCGCCGCCCGTGCGCCGCCGGTCGAGGCCGCGGCCCCCGCCGTGCCGGCAGCCGAGGGTGAAGAGATCGAGATCGTCCCGATCACCAAGACCTGGACGTGGTGGACCAACGGCACCGTCGAGTTCGAGGCCGGCATGTTGCTCGACGGCATGGCCGTGATGATGCTCTTCGTCGTCACCCTGATCTCGTTGCTGGTGCACATCTTCAGCACCGACTACGTCGCCGGCGACCGTCGCTACACCCACTACTTCGCCTTCCTCAGCCTGTTCTCGGCGTCGATGCTCGGCTTCGTCATGGCGCAGAACACGCTGCAGCTCATCACCATGTGGGAGCTCGTCGGCGTCTGTTCGTTCGCGCTGATCGGCCACTGGTGGGAGGAGAAGCCCAACTCCGACGCCGCCCTCAAGGCCTTCCTCACCAACCGCGTCGGCGACGTCGGCCTGCTCGTCGGCATGATCACGCTGTTCTTCGCCGCCGGCCAGACCTTCGACATCATCGAGATCAACACGCTCGCCAACGAAGGTGCGATCACCCACACCGCACTCGTGGTCGCCAGCTGCTGTCTGATCGCGGCGGTCATGTCCAAGTCGGGGCAGTTCATGCTCCACACCTGGCTGCCCGACGCCATGGCCGGCCCCACGCCGGTCTCCGCGCTCATCCACGCCGCCACCATGGTCGTGGCCGGCGTCTTCATGGTCGCCCGCATGTACGGCGTCTTCTGGAACGGCCTGGTCATCGGCGGCTCGTCGATCAACTTCCTCGCCGTGGTCGGCGGTGTCACCGTGCTCGGCGGTGCCGGGCTCGCGTTCGTGCAGTCCGACATCAAGAAGGTGCTCGCCTACTCGACCATCAGCCAGCTCGGCTACATGGTCATGGCCCTGGGCGTCGGCGCCTGGACGGCAGCGCTCTTCCACCTCTTCACGCACGCCTTCTTCAAGGCCGGGCTGTTCCTCGGCGCCGGTTCGGTGGCGCACTCGGTCCACAGCTTCGACATGAAGAAGGACATGGGCGGCATGAAGCAGTTCATGCCCAAGACCTACGTCACCTTCATGATCTGCACCGGTGCGCTGATCGGCATCTTCCCGCTCGCCGGCTTCTGGTCCAAGGACGAGATCCTCGCCGGCGCCGACCAACTCGGCTCGGGCTACAGCGCGTTCATGGTCGTGGGCACCCTCGGCGCCTTCATGACGGCCGCGTACATGACCCGTCTCATCTACCTGACCTTCTTCGGCGAGTTCCGCGGCGGCCACCACGAAGCCGACGCGGTCGTCAGCCACGGCGAGGAGGACCACCCGGTCGACGAGGATCACGCCGCCGACCCGCTCGACCACGCGGATCACAGCGATCATCACGGCGAGCCGCACGAGTCGGGCCCACGCATCCTCATCCCGCTCTACATCCTCGCCACGCTCGCCGTCGTCGCCGGCTTCACCAACATCCCCGACTCCGGCGTGCTGTCGTGGGTGCCCGAGGGGCTGGCGCTGCAGTTCGAGCACCTCTTCGAACCGCGCGGCGGCTACTTCCCGTCGCTCAGCGAGGTCGGCCCGACCGGCGTCACCTTCGCCCACCCGAAGTTCGACATCGCCATCGCCATCGGCTCGAGCCTGGTCGGCTTCGCCGGTATCGGACTGGCCTACGCCTGGTACTTCAAGGGCATGGGCCCGCACGGCATCACGGAGCGGTCCAAGATCGCGAAGGCCGGCCACACCTTCCTCGTCGAGAAGTACTACCTCGACCACCTCTACACCGGGATCATCGCCGGCGGCGTCAAGGGCCCGATCGCCAAGGCGGTCAACTGGTTCAACAAGAAGGGCCTCGACGGCATCGTCGACGGCGCCGGCAAGAGCGCAGTGGTCGGCGGCAAGTTCGTCTACAACACGCTCGACCAGAAGATCGTCGACCGCGCCGTCGACGGTTCCGGCCTCGCCGCCGAAGGTGGCGGCCAGGCATTCCGGCAGATGCAGACCGGCAAGGTCCAGCAGTACGCCGCCATCTTGTTCATCGCGAGCGTCGTGCTCGCCGGCACGTTCATCATCGTCATCTAAGGGATCAGGAACACGTACATGGATTTCATCCAGGACTGGGGACTCACCGCGATGGTGTTCGCGCCGCTCGCCGGCGTGGCCCTCATGATGCTGTTCCCGAAGGACGCTGACGAGACGCACAAGCTCGTCGCCATGGGCGCCTCGCTCGTGAGCGCCGCCTTCGGCATCGCCGTCTTCGCCGATTTCGACTTCGACAACACGGGCACGCTCCAGTTCGTGAAGAGCACCGGTTGGATCGACGTGATCAACGCCCGGTACGACATCGGCATCGACGGCCTGTCGGTCCCGCTGATCGCCCTCACGTTGTTGATCACGCCGTTGGTGATCATCTACTCGTGGAACCACTTCCCCGAGCCGCACAACCCCAAGGCGTTCCTCGCCCTCATCCTGGTGCTCCACACCGGCATGCTCGGCACCTTCGTCGCCCAGGACCTGATCCTGTTCTTCGTGTTCTTCGAGGTCGTCCTGTTGCCGATGTACTTCATGATCGGTGTCTGGGGCGGTCCCGAGCGGCAGTACGCGTCGATCAAGTTCTTCCTCTACACGCTGTTCGGCTCGGCGCTCATGATCCTGAGCTTCCTGGCGCTGTTCTTCCTGACCGGCGGCGAGACCTTCAACATGGTCGAACTCGCCAACCAGGTGCAGAGCATGGACATCGCCCGTGGAACGCAGATCCTCGTGTTCGGCGGCATGTTCATGGGCTTCGGCATCAAGGTGCCGATGTTCCCGTTCCACACCTGGCTGCCCGACGCCCACACCCAGGCGCCGACGCAGGGCTCGGTCATCCTGGCCGCCGTCCTGCTCAAGCTCGGTACGTACGGCTTCATCCGCGTCGCCCTCCCCATCCTCCCCGAGGGTGCTGAGGCATGGGCGCCGTGGATCGGTCTGCTCGCCGTCATCGGCATCATCTACGGCGCACTGGGCTGTCTCGCCCAGACCGACATGAAGCGCCTCATCGCCTTCTCGTCGGTGGCGCACATGGGCTACGTGATGCTCGGCATCGCCACGCTCACCGATTTCGGCCTCAACGCCGCGGTGTTCGGCATGGTCGCTCACGGCCTCATCACCGGCATGCTCTTCTTCGTCGCCGGTTCGCTCAAGGAGCGCTACCACACGCTCGAGATCAAGCGCCTCGGCGGACTGCTCCTGTCGGCGCCTCGCATGGGCTGGATCCTGGGCCTGTGCACCATGGCCTCGCTCGGGCTTCCCGGCCTCGCCGGCTTCTGGGGTGAGTTCCCGGCGATCCTCGCCGCCTACCAGCCCAAGGAAGGCCTGCCGGTCGAACTCTTCCGTGGCTACATGGTCGTCGCCGCCATCGGCACCGTCCTCGCCGCCGGCTACCTGCTCTGGCTCTACCAGCGCACGGCGTTCGGCACGGTCTCCGAGGAGTTCGAGGACGACGAGAACATCACCGACGTCCAGATGCCCGAGTGGATCGCCTGGACGCCCCTGTTGATCCTCATCCTCGTGCTCGGCGTCTACCCCAACCTGATCTTCAAGATCACCGACGGGTCGATCGTCAACGTCGCACAGTCCATCGCCGCGGCCACCGGGAACTAGCCCCTCATGTTCGCCCTGCTCGCACAGGTGACGGAGTTCATCCGTCCGGACATCGACTACCACGCGTTCGCTCCCGAGTTCGTGCTCGTCGGCACGCTCGTGGTCGTCCTGCTGGTCGACCTGATCAAGCCCGACGGCAACAACCCGTTGCTGTCGTCGCTCGCCGGTCTGGGCCTGCTCGGTTCGATCCTGCCGGTGATCACGCTGGCCACCGACGGCGCCGACCGCGACATGTTCGGCGGCGCCTACGTCGTCGACAACTTCTCGCTCGTCCTCAAGGCGCTGTTCCTGCTCTCCGCGTACGTGGTCGTCCTCATGTCGACGAACTACATCGCCGAAGGTGACTACGCCGAGGGCGAGTACTACTTCCTCCTGCTGTGCTCCGTGCTCGGCATGATCGTCATGGCCAGCGCCCGCGACCTGATCACGATCTTCGTCGCCCTCGAGCTGTTGTCGATCCCGGCGTACATGCTCGCCGGCTGGCGAAAGCGCGATCTCATGGGCAACGAGGCGGGCGTGAAGTACTACCTGATGGGCGTCTTCGCCTCGGCGATCCTGCTCTATGGCATGTCGCTTCTCTTCGGCATCGCCGGCGACACCCGCCTCGTCGCCATCGGCGCCGCGATCACCGGCGCTGCTGGCAACGCCCCGATGGTGACGCTCGCGATCGTGTTCACCGTCATCGGCTTCGCCTTCAAGGTCTCGGCTGTGCCGTTCCACACCTGGGCGCCCGACACCTACGAAGGCGCCCCCACGCCGATCACCGCGTTCCTCGCCGTGTCGTCGAAGGCCGCCGGCTTCGTGGCCCTGCTCCTGGTCGTCTTCATCGCCTTCCCCGGCCGCACCGATGTCGTCGAACCCCTCATGTGGGTGCTCGCCGCAGCGACGATGACCATCGGCAACATGATCGCCCTGCGTCAGACGAACATCATCCGCATGCTCGCCTACTCGGGTGTGGCACAGGCCGGGTTCATGCTGGCCCCGCTCGCGGTCGGTTCCGATCTGTCGGCCCGGGCCGTGGTCACCTACCTGGTGATCTACGCAGCGATGAACCTCGGCGCCTTCGCCTGCGTCATCGGTATCGCCCGCAAGACGCGGTCGGCCGAGATCGACAGCTTCGGCGGCCTCTTCGAGTACGCGCCCGGTCTCACCGTGATCCTGTCACTGTTCCTGTTCAGCCTGGCCGGCATCCCGCCGCTCGGTGGCTGGCTCGCCAAGTTCGTGGTGTTCCGCACCCTGGCCGATGCCAACACGGCGTCGGGCTACGTGCTGGGTGCGATCGTCGCCGTCAACTCGGTGATCGCCCTGTACTACTACGCCAACGTCGCCCGTCAGATGTGGATGAACCCGCCGCCCGACGAGGACCGCACCCCGATCGTCGTGCCCTTCGCCATCCAGGCGGCCATCGGCATGACGATCGTCGCGACCTTCGCCTTCGGCGTGTCCGACCTCGCCACCCGCCTCGGCGACGAGGCCACCTTCCTCCTCGCCGGGCTACCGGGCTGATCCACGCCCGTGGAAGATCCCAGTGAAAAAGGTCCGGTGACCGGACCCTTCTCACGGTGATCTTCTGATGGAGCGGGTTGAGGAGTTCGTCGAACGGGCGCTCTACGGGCCTGAGGGGTTCTACGAGACCGGCGGCCGCGCCGGCCGCCGGGGCGCCAGCTTCGTCACCAGCGTCGAGACCGGCCCGCTCTTCGGGGCGGTCATCGCCAACGCACTCGACCGCTGGTGGCACGACGCCGGCGAACCCGACGAATGGGTCGTGGTCGACGCCGGCGCCGGCCCGGGAACGCTCGCACGCACCATCCGGGTCGCCGGAGCCGCCTGCGCGGAGGCATTGCGCATCGTGAACGTCGAACGTTCCGCCGCCCAGCGCCAGCTCCACGACCCGGCCGACGAATCGTCGTCGCATCTTCCGCCGGTGGCCGACGTGATCATCGCGAACGAGCTGCTCGACAACCTCCCCTTCGGCATGGACGAACTCGCCGAGGGTGACTGGGTGCCGGTCGAGATCACCGACGACGGCACGATGTCGCCCGACGCCGGCGGGCCCAGACGGCCGACGGTCGCAGCCGCCGCAGCGTGGATCGACGACGCCCGCGCCCGCCTCCGACCGCACGGACGTCTGGTCTGCTTCGACTACGCCGACACGTCCCGACGGATCGAAGCGCGCCCGTGGACCGACTGGATCCGTGCCTTTGCCGGTCACGAACAACTCGACGATCCTTTCGTCGCTCCCGGCAGCAGGGACATCACCGTCGTCATCCCCCACGACCGCCTCCCTCCGGCCACCGAGTCCACGAACCAGGCAGATTGGCTTCGCGAACACGGCATCGACGCCCTGGTCGACGAGGGACGTCGCTACTGGGAGGCCCACGCCGCCGCCCCGGACCTGACCGCGATACGGATGCGGAGCCGGATGAACGAAGCCGATGCGCTCCTCGACGCCGAAGGCCTCGGTGGCTTCTGGGTCGGCGAGTGGTCCAGCGTGCGACACTGACGCGATGCGTACCGACGTCACCCAACGCCTCGAGATCGAGTTCCCCATCCTGGCCTTCAGTCACTGCCGCGATGTCGTGGCCGCCGTGTCGAATGCCGGAGGCATGGGAGTCCTCGGCGCCGTGGCCCACAGCCCCGAGCAACTCGAGATCGATCTCGAGTGGATCAAGGAGGAGACCAAGGGCAAACCCTTCGGTGTCGATCTGCTCATCCCACAGAAGTACGTCGGTGCCGACGACGGCGGACTCGACGTCGGCAGTCTGAAGGACCTCATCCCGGCGGAACATCGCGAGTGGCTCGACGGCCTGCTCGCCCAGAACGGCATCCCGCCCCTCCCGGCGCGGGAGGAGACCGACGGCGGCGAGGGCACCGGCGGCGCCACGTTCGGCGGCATGCGCGTCGATCCCAAGTCGATGGCCCCGCTCGTCGACGTGGCGTTCGGGTCGGGCATCGGTCTGATGGCCTCCGCGCTCGGCCCGCCCCCGCCCTGGCTCGTCGAGCGGGCCAAGGCCGAAGGCGAGGTCCCCGTCGCCGCGCTCGCCGGCTCGCTGGAACACGCCATCCGCCACGACCAGGCCGGCGCCGACCTGATCATCGCTCAG
>JAPKDO010000402.1 GCA_028822535.1 Acidimicrobiales bacterium | reverse complement strand
CGAGGCATGGACCTCGGCGATCTACACCAAGATCGTCCAGAAGGTCGGCACCCGCACCTACTGGGAGGACTGGGCTCGCGATGTCGCCGCCATCGCCGCCCGACACGAGGCCCGAATCTCATCGATCTTGTCAACGCAGCTCGATGCGGCCGCTGCCTTCGACGAGTTCGTCGACGAGCTGCACGCGACGCTGAACGACAGCATCAGCGCAGACGACGCTGTGTCGATGGTGTCCCAGCACCTCATCACCCGGCCGATCTTCGAGGCGTTGTTCGGCGACGACGCATTCGCCGAAGCGAATCCGGTGTCGCAGGCGATGACCGGCATCGTGGCCGTGCTCGATCAGCACAACCTCGACACCGAGACCGACAAGCTCGACGGCTTCTACGCCTCGATCCGGCGCCGCGTCGAGGGGATTCATCCCGACGACGGCGAAGCCCGACAGCGGATCATCAAGGACCTCTACGGCCGCTTCTTCAAGATCGCCTTCCCCAAGGTCGCCGACTCGCTCGGGATCGTCTACACGCCGATCGAGGTCGTGGACTTCATCCTCCGGGCGATCGAGGCGGCGCTTGCCGAGCACTTCGACGGCGCCAGCCTCTCCGACGAGGGCGTCCACGTTCTGGACCCGTTCACCGGCACCGGCACGTTCATGACCCGTCTTCTGCAGTCCGGTTTCATCCGCCCCGAGGACCTGGAACGAAAGTTCACCGAGGAACTCCACGCCAATGAGGTTCTGCTCCTCGCCTACTACATCGCTGCCGTCAACATCGAGGCCACCTACCGACAGGAGCGAGCCCGGAACGAGGGGCTGGACCCCGGCTATACCCCGTTCCCGGGTGTCGTTCTGACCGACACCTTTCAGCTCGGCGAGACCGGTGATGGGACCGGTGTCTGGGACGTCTTCCCCATCAACAACGAACGCGCAGCGAGGCAGAAGGGCCTTGATATTCGGGTCATCCTCGGCAACCCGCCGTACTCCGTGGGTCAGGAGTCGGCGAATGACGACAATCAAAATCTGAAATACCCGAACCTCGACGCCTCCATCGCCGAAACCTACGCCGAGCGCTCTTCATCAGTGAACATGCGCACCCTCTACGACTCCTATGTGCGAGCGATCCGGTGGGCGTCGAATCGGCTGCTGGGCTCCCCGCACGGAGGAGTCGTGGCGTTCGTGACGAACGGTGGGTACATCGACTCAGCGTCCCTTGACGGCCTGCGACGGGTGCTGGCTGACGAGTTCCATCACCTCTACGTGTTCAACCTCCGTGGGAATCAACGGACCGCGGGTGAGGTGTCTCGCAGGGAGGGTGGGAAGATCTTCGATTCAGGCAGTCGCGCAGGCGTGGCGATCATGCTTCTCGTGAAGCGGCCTGCCCCGGTTCCAGCCGCCGGGGCGGTGCTGCACTACCTCGACATCGGTGACTACGTAAGTCGCGACGACAAGCTGGCAGCACTGGCGGCTGCGCTACCGCCCCCAGAGCTCTGTGACGGTGCCGGTCTCTCCGCGCTTGGCTGGACGGCAATAACACCGAACAAGCACGGGGACTGGATCAACCAAAGGTCTGATTCCTTCGAAGCGCACATGTCTATTGCTGACGCCAAGAAGCCATCGGTCTTTCATCTTCGCTCCCTGGGAGCGGTGACAAGCCGAGATGCATGGAACTACAACAGTTCCCGCAGTGTTCTCGATCACAACGCGACTCGCATGATCGAGAACTACAACGCCGAAGCGGATTCGTTCTTCTCCGAGAACCCCTCGCTGACGGGAACCCTTGCCCAGAAAGCCGCCGTCGTGAGGGCGTCCGTCGACTACGACCCGACACGTTTCAGCTGGGACCGAAGTGCTCTGCAGAACGTCGCAAAGGGCGTCCGACTCAGTAGCTCTGACCGCCTCGCCACCCAGGCGATGTATCGGCCCTTCCATCCTCGGTGGATGGAGGCAGGTCAGCGCTTGAATCGCGACTTGTCCCAGCTCTCCAGCGCGTTCGACCTCGGAGATCCTGACTCCTCAACACTCGCCATCGTGGTTCCCACGGCAGGGGCCAGGAGCGCGTTCTCCGTCCTCATGGTTTCCCAGATGCCCGACTACCACTTCTGGCCAGATGGAACGGTGTGTATCCCGTGCGCGAGGCGTATCGCGCCAACACGGAGCTCGGATCCGCAGCTCTTCGGCGACGATTCTGGCTCGATGGGTCACGAGTCCAACGTGACCGATCATGTGCTGGCTGCTTACCGCTCCCTGGACGAGACGATCGTTAAGGACGACGTCTTCTTCTACGTGTATGGGATTCTCCACTCGCCGGACTACCGGTTGGCGTTCGAGGCAGATCTGAAGAAGTCCCTGCCACGAATCCCCCAGGTCCTGACCGCTGAGGACTTCTGGGCGTTTGAAGAGGCCGGACGGAAGCTCGCGGAGCTACACGCCGGGTACGAGGCAGTCGAGCCATGGCCTGATCTGAGGTACAACCTTGCCCCCGGCTTCGACGCTGAACACCCTGACGCCCACCGGGTGCTCAAGATGAAACACCCGAGGATCACCGACACAGCCACCGGCAAGAAGGTCGAGGACCGCACTCGGATCATCTACAACGAGTGGATCACGATCGATGGCATCCCGGAGCGCGCGTACGAGTACGAACTCGGCTCTCGGACGGCGATCGCCTGGGCCATGGATGCATGGCGAGTTCGCACCGACAAGGCGTCGGGCATCGTCAACGATCCGAACGACTGGGCCTCTGAGCACGACGAGCCGACCTACATCCTCGACCTCGTCGGACGCGTTGTGGCCGTCTCCATGCGCACGCTTGAGATCATCGATGAGCTGCCGGTACTCGATCTCTGATCACCACAACTGACCGGCGGCCGTCACTCGCCCTTCAGGACCAACTCCCCGTGCGGTCCTATGCCGTACT
>JAPKDO010000401.1 GCA_028822535.1 Acidimicrobiales bacterium | reverse complement strand
CGGCGATCGAGGTCATCGACCGCTTCGTCTCGTCCTCCGGCGGGTTCGGGATTGCTGAAGGGTCTGGTGACTCGAACCCAAGTGTGGGGGGTGGCGGATAGTGGGGTGGGGATACTTCGGTTCGCGAACCCGCTGCGGGGCGCTATTCGATCTTGGAGCGAAGCCGGTTGATGTCGTCGAGGTGGTGGGTGACGTCGTGGATGGCGTGGCGGACGATCCAGTGCGCGTCGACGGTGTCGTCGCCGATGATGACTGTCATGTCCCACTCGTCCGGGGCGAGCTGGTTGAGCCGGTCGACGAGCTGGGTGATCTCGGCGGCGAACGCGCTGATGGCGACGTCGACGTCGAAGGGCCGTGGTTCGGGCTGGAAGGCGGGCTCGGGTGGTGGTCCGAGCACGGTGCCTGGCGTGGTGGTGGCGGTGTCGAGGAGGAACCGCATCCCGAAGATCGTTTCGCGGATGTGGTCGGAGTATTCGCCGATGGACCACATCGTTGGGATCGGCCGTGTGTTGACCTGTGCGGCGTCGAGGCCGCGGACGGCGTCGCGCCAGCGGTCGGGGAGCGCAGCGACGGCGGCGAGGGCATCGTGGTCGGTCCAGGGTTCGCTGTCGAATCCGCATTCGTCGCAACGCTCGGCGGGCATGGGTTCAAGTCTGTCAGCGAATCGGGCTGGTCAGCTGGGGTCGGGCATGGCGGGCTCGGTGATGGCGGCGATGTAGCGGCTGGCTTGGTTGATGCCGATGCCGAAGAGATCGCAGAGTCGTCGGGCGTCGCCTCCAGTGGCGGCGGCTTCGTGGAGGATGCGGTCGGCGCGGAGGCGTTGGGTGCCGCCGGGCAAGTCGACGGTGAGGTAGATCCAGCGGTTCCCGACGGGCTCGAGCCGCCCGGCGGTTCGGAAGTGGATGAACAGATGGGGGTTGGTCGAGTCGGGCCAGCGCTGGTTGCGGTGGTCGAGCCACGCGCCGACGCGTTGGCGGACCGGCGGCGCGTGAGGGATCGATCGGTCGCCGACGATCACATGCAGGTCGCGCAGGTCGACGAGGCGGAGCTCGCGGAGTTGGCGGTTGGTGAGGCCGTGGAACACGGTGAGCGCGACGACCGCGGCCCGGGCCGGGTCGGGCGAGGCGAGCGCGTCCCGGACGTGATCGAGGTTGATCGGGGCGGGGGCGAGTGGCGGGTGGTCGATGTGGGCGAGCCCGCTGGTCGGGTTGATGAAGACCGCCTTGTTCGCCTTGAGGATCCCGAAGATGGATCGCATGGCCTGGCCGTGGATCCGCCGGTCGGTCGGATCGGCAGGCAGCGCGGCGAGGACGTGGCTGCGTTCGATCTCGCGCAGCGATCCGTGGCCGTCGTCGACCCAGGAGCGGATCGTGGGCAGGGTCGCTCGGGCGTAGAGGCGGATGGTGGTCTCACTGCGCGGCCGTCGCCGGGGCGGCGTGGTCGATCCGTTGTGCATGATCGAGAACCACAGGTTCAGCTCTGCGGTCATCGCCGCGGGCAGCCCGGTGATGCGGGTCTCGAACCAGCGTTGAACGGTGGCGTCGCGGTCGTCGACGAGCATGCCGGCGTCCTCGAGCACCTGGGCGACGAGCCGTTGGTTGACGAAGAACTCGCTGAGCACGGCGAGCTCGCTGCGACGGATCGCCGCGCCCGGGGTGTCTTGGAGCCCGAGCAGCAGCCGCATCCCGGCGCGCGTCTTGCTGAGGTCCACGCCGGCCCATCCCGCCTGCTCGGCGAAGTGCAGAGTGCGGCAGTCGAGGATGGCGGCGAGGACCGGGTCGCGAGGCGCGGGGACGGACGCCCGCCCGCGGGTGAACACTCGGGCCATCGAGAACAAGACGAGCTGTTCGTGGTCGACCGGCCGACGATCAACCGGCACCTCGATCTCGTGAGGTTCCTCCTCCGGGCTGGTCGGGTTGGTTCGCTTCTTGTGCAGGTTGGCGAGGAACAGCTGGGCGCCAGTCCTCGCCGCGACGGTGAGGTCCAGAGCGCCTTTCGGTGTGCGTTGTCGTCGGGCCTCGACGCGACAGAGTCGACACACGCCCGCGGCGCTGACCGTGACCGTCGTGGCACAGGTCGAGCAGGTGGCGACGGTGCGGTGGGTGGCCCTCCAGGCGACGCAGGGTGCGCACATCCAGCCGTGGTGCTGGGTGGCGCCCCAGGCGTGGCAGTCGGGGCAGGCGTCGATGCGGATGGGGCCGTGTTGGTGGCAGCGTCCGCACAGGCCGCTGGCGAAGAAGTTCTTGGTCGTTCCGCAGCGCCGGCACGGCGGTGGGACGTGCGGTCCGCCGGGCAGGCAGTCCCAGCACAGGGTGCCGCCTCGTTCAGCGCGCCGGTTGATCCCACAGCCGCGGCACAGCCGGGGCAGGGCCTGATTCACGCCGGCGGCAGGGTGCGGTTCCGTCCTCGCCGTGGGGTGACCTTCGACGCATCACCGGTCGCGGTGCGAGCTTCTCGGGCCGCCGGTCGCCGGGCGGCGACCGCCTCGGGTTCGCGGATCAACAAGTCGTCGGGGCTGCAGTCGAGCACGGCGCAGATCACATCGAGGTCATCGAGGCGGATCGTGGTCGGTGGGCCGGTCCACAGCGCCGACATCTTCCCGGCGCTGATCTCCAAGCCGGCATCGGCGAGCAGGCGTCGCATCTCGGTCGACTTCCAGATGCCCCGTTCGGCGGCTGCCAATCGCAGGTTCCATCGCATGCTGCTACTCCCCTTCGCTCAGTCGGGCCGTGACCCGTTCGTTGGCACTGCGCCACGCCTTCTCGATGTGTTCGTCGTGGACATGGATGTAGCCGGTCGTGGTCGACAACCACTCGTGGCCCAACAGTTCCTGGATGGCCTTGAGACCCATCCCGCGTTCGTAGAGCGACGAGGCGCAGAAGTGGCGAAGACCATGAGGGCTGAGCCGGCCGCCCCAT
>JAPKDO010000067.1 GCA_028822535.1 Acidimicrobiales bacterium | reverse complement strand
AGTTCGCAGCCGGTGGCGGCCGCTCCGGACGCGAGACAGGCCTCGACGCGTGCCTTGAGTGCGTCGAGGCCCGCTGCGGACGGCGACCGGATGAACCAGTGCGTCTCCGCGCGGGCCGGGACGATGTTCGGCTTGTCTCCCCCATCGGTGAACACGCCGTGCACGCGCTCGGTCGGTCGGATGTGTTGACGCAGCGCGGCGACGGCGTTGTAGCCGAGGACGGCGGCGTCGAGGGCGTTGCGTCCCTCGTGGGGGGCGGCCGCAGCGTGGGCCGCGGCACCGCGGTAGGTCGCGATGCACTGCTGCACGGCGAGGGTCGTCATGTCCCGCAACTCGGCTCCGGCGGGGTGGACCATCAGCGCGGCGTCGATGCCCTCGAACGCACCCTCGCGGATCATGAAGACCTTGCCGCCGCCACCTTCCTCGGCAGGCGTGCCGAGGATCGACAGTCGACCGCCGCATTCGTCCGCGACCGCGGCGGTCGCCAGCCCGGCGCCGAGACCCGCCGCAGCGATGATGTTGTGCCCGCAGGCGTGGCCGATTCCGGGGAGCGCGTCGTACTCGAGGCACAACGCGACGTCGAGGCCTGCCGCACCGGCCGTGGCACGGAATGCCGTGTCGAGACCGAAGGCACGGCGCTCGGCCGCGAGCCCCGCCGCGTCGATCTCGTCGCACAGCAGATCGTGGGCGTGGTGCTCCTCGAAGTTCAGTTCCGGGTGCTCGTGGATCGAGTGTGAGATCGCCACGAGTCGATCGGCGCGTCGATCGATGTCGTCACTCACGCGCTGCTTCAGGTCGTCGAGGTCCACCCGGGCATCGTAGGAGGCAACGCGCGGACGTCAGGAGGTGGGATGGCGGAGGACGACCTTGCCCAACTGCTCACCGCTGCGCAGGCGCTCGAGCGCCGCCGGGTAGTCCGCGCGGTCGAACACCTCGTCGACCGCGATCGGCAGCCCGAGTTCGACGAGTCGGACGACGTCGGCGAACTCCTCGTAGGACCCCATCGTCGAGCCGATGATCTCGATCTGTTTGAAGAAGAGTTTGGGGAGGTCGACCTCGACCTTCTGGCCAGAGGTGCCACCGCAGACCACCAGGCGTCCACCGGGGACGAGCGATCGCACCGACTGGTCCCAGGTGGCCGGGCCCACCGACTCGACGACGACGTCGGCCTTGACCGGCCAGCGCTCGTCGGAGGAATCGAACCCGGATTCAGCGCCGAGCGCGATCGCCTGGTCGATCTTCGACTGCTGTCTGCTGGTCACGTACACCGAGGCGCCCATCGCCTGGGCGATCGCCTGTGCCGCCATCGACACCCCGCCGCCGATGCCCACGACGAGGACCGTCTCGCCGGCCTTCAACCGGGCCCGACGCAGCATCCGGTAGGCCGTCAGCGTGGCGAGCGGGAACGCTGCGCACTCCTCCCATGTCCGGGAGGCCGGCTTGGCGACGATGTTGCGAGCCGGCACGACGACGCCGTCGCCGTGTCCGCCCCATCGCTGCTCGCCGAGGATCTGGAACCCGCGGCCGAGCGGCGAGTCGTTGCCGAGGCGCACGACCGCGTCGACCGATGCCACCGCCGGATTGACGACGACCTCGGCGCCGACGTCGAGGTCGACGCCGTCACCGACGGCATCGATCACCCCGGCGACGTCGCACCCGGGCACGTGCGGCAGCGTGGGCCTGGGCAGCCCCTTGGTGAGCCACAGGTCCATGTGGTTCAACGCCGAGGTGACCGGGCGGACCCGCACCTCGTCTCGACGGGGTGCCGGGAGGTCGATCTGCCCGTAGCGGTACTCGCCGGGCGACTCGTCGAGGATCCATGCGTCCATGGTCCGAGTCTGGCAGCGACCGTGCGTTCTGCCGACTCAGACGACGACGGTCAATGCGTCGGGCACCACCCGGATCGACATCGTCTTCGCCGGGCCGACGGACTCCCCGTCCAGCCAGACCTTGGTGCCGGGTGCGAGATCGACCTGGATGCCCGACGTGCGTTCGAGCGAGATGTCCGGATGTGGCAGGTGGGTCCCGGTCTTGAGACGTGGCAGCGCCTTCCAGCGGTCCCCGAGCGACGGGTCTGCCGTGAACACCTCGATCTTGCCGTCGTTGGGATGCGACTTCGGTGCCACGTTCCAGTCGCCGCGGTACTGCGCGTTCATCGCCATCACGATCGGGCCGCGCAGCCACGACCGTCGTGCCACCAGGTGGGCGACGAAGAAGTGCAATGCGCCGTCGACGAGCACTTCGCAGAGATCGACGGGCAACGTCTGCGCCTCGTCGCGATGCAACCGGTCGAGTACTCCCATCGAGCCACACGTTCTGGCCAGGTCGCCGCCGAGGAGCCCGAGCGTCGGGATGTCCCGCGATGCTCGCCGCGCTTCGGTGATGACGGCACGAGCCTCGATGTCGCTGTGGACGACGACGCCGTCGGCGGGGAGCGGGCCGGGCTGCCCCCACTGCTCGCCCTTGCGGATGGTCATCGGTCGGCGGTCCCCGGCTCGGGGTCGTCCGTCGATCCGCCGTCGAGATCCACGGTCGCCGCCACGACGCCACGCTCGAGCGCGCCGACCGCTCGCCTCGCCGTCCGGCGTGTGGCCTCGGACTCGGCCAACTGCCCGATCTGACGCACGAGATCCACGAGTTGGCGGATCGTGCGGACGAAGTCTCCACCGGTGAGATCGATGGCGCCCGATTCGAGCAACTCGCCCAGGCCCTCGCCGGCACACCACTCGTGGGCGAGGATCGCGAAGTTGTGATCGCCACCCGTCGAGGGAGGGAGCCCGAGCGCTTCTTCGTCGCTGGCGAGTCGACGGACGATCCCGTCGATGGATCGACAGCGGTCGTGGACCCGATCGGACGGGTAGTGCGGCTCGGGCGGCGGTCCGGGCGCGCGATGTTCGTAGACGAGCGCCGAGGCGACGGCGGCGAGCTCGGGGGCGTCGAGGTCGTCGAAGACCCCACCGGCGATCGCCTCGGCCACGACCAGATCCGACTCGTGATAGACGCCGGCCAGCAGGTCACCGCGTTCCGTGACCGACCAGCCGTCGGTGTACCCCCAGCGGTCGAGCAGCTCGAGGACGCGGTCGAACTCGGCGCCGAGGGTCCCGGTCTGGCGGTCGATCCGGGCCGAGACGTCGGCCAGCTCGCGACGGATCCGATCGGAGCGCTCGAGCGCCCGTACGTGCTCGTCGGCGTCGGCACACCGGGCCACGGGATGATCGATGACGCTCCCCCGGCGACGCGGCGGAGCGATGTCGACCTCGCGCAACCGGTCGGCCACCGCACGACGTGCCGCCTCGTCGCTCGGCACGAAGGGCTGCGGGAGGTCGAGCGACGCGAGCACCGCCGGCGGTGCGGCGAAGTCGGGCATCCCGAGCGTGAACACCGATCCGTCGGGAGCGAGCGCCTTGACGTGGATGCGCTCGCCGGACCGGTGCGCGACCGAGAGCACAGCGACACGCGGTTGGTCGTCGACGGCGATCACGTCGCCCGGCGTGAGGGAGCCGAGGCGTTCCTCGAGCCGTCTGCGTCGCTCGCGTCGTGGCAGTCCGCTCTGGGTGAGATCTCGGTACTCGGCGACGTCTCCGCGCTCGCACGTCGCTTCCTCCATGGCCTCGTCGAGCGCTCGTCGCCGCTTCGAGAGACGCCGTTCCGAGACCACGACGGCCCGGTCGGCCTGGTATTGGGCGAGCGACTGGTTCAGGAGACGGCGGGCGACCTCCCGGTCGTGGCGCCGGATGAGGTTCACCGCCATGTTGTAGGTCGGTCGGAACGCGGAGCGGAGCACGAAGCTGCGACTCGACGCGAGCCCGGCGATCTGACCGAACGACACGAACGGTGACCACAGCACGACGGCGGTGCCGTGTTCGTCGATCCCGCGCCGGCCGGCGCGGCCGGTCAGCTGCGTGTATTCGGCCGGCGTGAGGAACGCCCGACTCTCACCGTTGAACTTCGTCATCCGCTCGATGACGACGGCCCGAGCGGGCATGTTGACCCCCAGCGCCAACGTCTCGGTGGCGAAGACGATCTTGACGAGTCCCTCGGCGAAACAGGCCTCGACCGCCTCCTTGAACGGAGGCACGTGACCGGCGTGGTGTGAGGCGACGCCGGCCTCGAGGCCCGCCAACCACCGCGCCCCGCCGAGCGCATCGAAGTCTGCGTCGGTGAGCGACGTCAGGTGCCGGTCCGCGATCGCACGGATCCGTTGGCGCTCCTTGCCCGAGGTCAGGCGTACCCCGGCGTCGAGGCACTGCTTGACCGCGTCGTCGCACGCGGCTCGACTGAAGATGAACGTGATCGCCGGGAGCAGGTCGCGATCCCGCAGCACGTCGAGTACCTCGAGGCGGTTCGGTGTGAACCATCGACGCCGCGGCCGTCCTCCGCCCTGGCGTCCCCGGTGCCGACCGGACCGCTCGTCGCGGTCGACGTCGTAGCGACTCCCCTCGGGGTTGGGTCGGCCGTCGCGCAGCGTGTCGATCAAGGTCAGTCGTCCGCCCGCCTTGTCCCCCACGAGGTAGGTGTTCGCGAGGCTCACGGGACGCTCGGTCTCGATCACCACGTCGGTCTCGCCCCGCACGGTCGTGAGCCAGTCTCCGATGTCGTGGGCGTTGGACACGGTGGCCGAGAGACACACGAGCTGTACGTGCTCGGGGAGGTGGACGATGACCTCCTCCCACACCGGGCCACGAAACGAGTTCTGGAGGTAGTGCACCTCGTCGAGCACCACCACGCCGAGATCGTCGAGCGGGCGCCCGGCGTAGATCATGTTGCGCAGCACCTCGGTCGTCATCACGACCACCGGCGCGTCGCCGTCGACGCTGTTGTCGCCCGTCAACAACCCGGCTCGACCCGGGCCGTATCGCTCCCGGAGTTCGCCGAACTTCTGGTTGGAGAGCGCCTTGATCGGCGTCGTGTAGAACGCTCGCAGTCCCCGGTCGAGGGCGTCGGCCACCGCGTACTCGGCCACCACCGTCTTGCCGGCGCCGGTAGGAGCCGCGACCAGGACCGATCGACCCGCCTCGATGGCGTCGGCGGCCTCTCGTTGGAAGCGGTCGAGCGGGAACCCGAGGTCGTCGATCAGCGCATCGACGTGCGTCCGGGGGCGCGGCGCAGGCATCAGGAGCTCGGCGCCTCGGCCTTCCGTCGCTTCCGCGTGAGCAGCGAGCCGATCAGGATCGACGTCTCGTAGAAGAAGATCATCGGGATCGACAGGATGCCGAGGCTGTACGGATCGCCCGAGGGCGTGAGCACTGCCACCAACACGACGATGCCGACGATGGCGTAACGCCGGACGCTGCGCAGGTTCTTCGCCGTCACGACGCCGGCGAGTTGGAGGAACACCAAGATCACGGGGAACTCGAAGCCGGCTCCGAAGGCCAACATCATGTAGGTGATCAGTTGGAAGTACGGGGCGGGACGGAACTGGGTCTGGAGGTTCTCGCCGCCGATGTTGACGAGGAAGTCGAGCGCTCGGGGAAGCGTGTAGTACGCCAGCGCCGCGCCCATGATGAACAACAGCAGGGCGCTGAGGACGAACGGGATGGCGTACTTCTTCTCGTGCGAGTGCAGGCCAGGGGTGATGAAGCGCCAGATCTGCCACAGGATCACCGGCATCGCCAGGGCGATCCCGCCGTACCCGGCCACCTTCAGTCGGACCGAGAAGCCCTCGAGCGGCTCGGTCTGCAGGAGCCGACAGTCGTCGACCGAGGCACCCTGGAGATCGCAGTAGGGCTCGAGCAGCACATCGAAGATCTGCGGGTAGAGGAACCACGCGATCATCGCTCCGATCGCGATCGCCACCGCGACCTTCACCAGCCGGTCCCGGAGCTCTCCGAGGTGCTCGAGCAACGGCATGCGTCCGTCGTCGACTGTCTTGGCCATCTACTGCTCCTGCCGCATCAGCGGACGGTCTCTGGCATCACGGGGCACCACCGTGGCACGCGCCTCAGGGCGCAGGGTGGGTTGATGCGTCGTCGTCGTCGTCTGACGATGATGCCTCAGTGTGACCTTCGGAGCCGTCATCGGCGCTGGATGATCCTGCGTCGGCGACATCGTCGTCGAGCGCCGCCTCGGCCGCCTCGAGTTCGGCGTGGGCCGCGGCGCGAGCCGCGCCCGGGTCGGGGGTGGCGGATGCCGGTGCGGCATCGTTCGCCTTCTTCGTCGCTTCGGCCTCGCGTTCGGCGTCCGACAACGCGCCACGCAGGTCGGTCTGGAAACCGTTGGACATGCGCCGGAGTTCGCCGACGACGTTGCCCACTTGGCGGATCGCGCCGGGCAGTTTGTCCGGACCCAGCACGATGAGTGCGACGAGCCCGATCACGAGGAGCTCCATGCCGCCGACGTTGAACATGGCGCGGAGTGTACCGGTGGCCTCCGATCGCCAGACGTCGCCGCCGGACGTCGACCCGGCCGGAGGGGTCAGGCGGTGTCGGCGGTCCCGTCGGTGACGCCTTCGACGAGGCGTTCGAACCAGCCGTCGCTGTCGAGTTCGTGGTGGAAGTCCAACAGATCGTCATGGGTGAACGCCGGACCGCTCTTGGGAGCTTCTCGGAGTTCGGCCGGTGCGGTCCACGTCGTCAGTGTCACGCCGGAGGCAAGGAGCAGGTCGACGACCCGTGGCTCGGCGTTCTTCACGACGGCCATGTCGCAACTCGGGCAGCGAAACACGTAGCTCCCCGCGTTGTCGTCGGTGCACACCCGGACCTCGACGTCGTTGACACAGAGTTCGACGTCTCCACAGTCCGCACAGCTCGCTCGGATTCGTGTTGCCACTTCAAGCCCTCCCGGCTCTCCCTCTTGCTGCAACAGACTTCGGCTGGATCGGACGAGTCCTTGAGCGATTCCTACGGATTCCACCTGGACTGCCAGGCTTGCCGGATGCCGCGTGTGTCATCGCTGCGGAGACCGCCGATCGGCTTCGCCCATCGAGGTGCGCGTGCGCATGCTACCGAAAATACGCTCGAGGCGTTCACGCTGGGTGTTCGTCTCGGTGCAACGGGTGTCGAGAGTGACGTGTGGCTCACCGCCGACGGCATCCCGGTGCTCGATCACGATGGAGTGGTGGGTCGCCTGCGGCGTACCCCGATCGCCCGTCTCGGACGAGCGGAACTCCCCGCGCACATCCCCACGCTGGCCGAGCTGTATGCAGCGATCGGCACCGATCTCCCGGTGTCCCTCGACGTCAAGGACGAGGCAGCCTTCGAGGCCACGGTCGAGGTCGCCGAGACCGCTGGTGCTGCGTCGTCACTGTGGCTGTGTCACCCGTCGTTGGAGGTCGTTGCGACGTGGCGGGAACGCTCCGACGAGGTCCACCTGGTCGATTCGACCCGTCTCGCCAAACTCGACGAGGGCCCCGAGCGGCGTGCGATGCGCCTGCGGAACGCCGGCATCGAGGTGATCAACATGCACCACAGCGATTGGACGGCTGGGCTGACGACGCTGTTCCACCGGTTCGGCATCGAGTGCTTCGGCTGGGACGCGCAGCAACCCCGCATCCTCGAGGGTCTGTTGGACATGGGAGTCGACGCTGTCTACTCGGACCACGTCGATCGCATGGTCGATGCCATGCGCCGCACCGGGGTCTCGGGTCACCCGTGACCGGTCGTCGCGCCGT
This sequence comes from Acidimicrobiales bacterium, assembly GCA_028822535.1. Classification (GTDB taxonomy): domain Bacteria; phylum Actinomycetota; class Acidimicrobiia; order Acidimicrobiales; family Salinilacustritrichaceae; genus Salinilacustrithrix. Next base: position 7,265 of record JAPKDO010000067.1, on the reverse strand, counting down.
CTTCCCAGGCTCGTTCGACCCGCTGACGATCGCCCATCTCGGCATCGTCGATGCCGTTCACGACCAGTTCGATGTCGACACGGTGCACCTCGCGTTGTCGTACGAGGCGCTTGCCAAGGAGGGGAAGGCGGCAATGCCCGTGCACGACCGTGCGGAAGCCGCACGGTCCCTGCGTGGACGCCGACCGTGGCTCGCGGTCGTGACGACCGAGGCGCAGTTGCTCGTGGACATCGCCGAGGGCTACGACCTGCTCGTCGTCGGAGCGGACAAGTGGCATCAACTCCATGATCCGCAGTTCTACGGCGACTCCATCGCTCGGCGGGACGACGCCATCGGGCGCCTTCCCGAACTCGTCGTGGTCCCACGGGCCGAGATCGAGCTGCCGAGCACCCACGTGCAACAGCTCCTCGATGTGCCCGAGTCGATCCGACACGTGAGTTCCAGCGGCGTCCGCGCCGGCCGGTCCGATTGGCGCGCCGACTGACTCGCTCCGAGGCCGGCGGTCGGGGGCGACAGCGGTTCAGAGCATGCTGATGTCGCCCGGCGGCCAGATGATCACGAACGCCGTGCCGACGATGTCCTCTTCCGGGATGAACTTGAAGCGGCGCGAGTCGTCGGAGAAGTTCCGGTTGTCGCCCATCACCCAGACGTGGCCGATCGGGACGGTCTCGGGACCGAAGGTGGACGTCGTCGCTCCTTCGGGCAGATAGTCCTCCTCGATGAACTCGCCGTCGATCTTCACGCGGCCGTCCGCGCCCTCGACGGTCTCCCCCGGGAGTGCGATCACCCGCTTGATCAGCTCCGAGATCCCGTCGGCTCCAGGCCCGCCCGGCCGGTCGAACACGATCACGTCGCCTCGGTCGATGCTGCTCACGTCGGCATCGAGCTTGTTCACGAGGACGCGGTCGCGCACCATCAGCGTGGGGAGCATCGACTCGGATGGGATGTAGAACGCCTGGATCAGGAAGACCTTGACCAAGAGGGCGACCACCAGGGCGCCGACGATCACTGCGGCCCACTCGATCAGCGAGCGATACGACCTGGCTGCCCGGCTCCGGGTGTCGGCAGCGTCGACCTGGACAGTCTCGGGCGCGTCGACCCCGCTGGGCTGATCGAGCGGGGTCGGGTCCGTCACAGTCGAGCGAGCGTACAAGCCGATCGGGCTGCGCTCGCGGTCACCTGGACCGGTACGACTCGAGGAGTCGCTGCGCTGCCTCGGGGCCGCAGTTCTCGAGGTCGGCCGACGCACGGATGACCCGGGCGGACGGCCCGAGTTGCAACAGCAGCCGCTCGAGCCACGGACGCGCGCTCACCACGAGCTCGGCTCGGATACGTCCGGACTCCAGCCGTTCGACCACCTCGACCGGGTACTGGTCGACGACCCATGCATCGGTCGCCGCGATCTCGACGAGGACGGTGGGGAGATCGGGTGCTGGCCGGAACGCGTTCGCCTCTGTCGGCGGCGGCGTCGGCTCGAAGGTGGCGTCGGTCCGTGTCGCCTCGGTGATGCGGTCGAGCCGGAACACGCGCACTTCGTCCGTCGCTCGACAGTGTGCGTCGAGATACCAGACGCCGTCGGTCGAGAACAGGCGGAGTGGTTCCACGTCGCGTTCGGTCTGTTGGTTCCGCGCGTGACTGAAGTAGCCGAGGTGGACCACGCGCCGTTCGTTCACCGCCTGGTCCAGCATCTGGTGGGTCGCCGCCGCATGTTCGTCGAGCACGACTCCGAGGTCCTCGTCGAGGTCGATGTCGAGCACGGCCGCAACCTTGCCGATCCCCCGGGCGAGCGGGCCGGTCGGGTCGTGACCAGGTTGTGTGGAGGATGCGACGCCGGCAGCGAGGATCGCGAGCGCCTCGTCCTTCGACAGCCGTAACGGCCGTTCGAAGAAGTTGGTGTAGTCGATCGACACGTGGTCCTCGTCGAGGATCACCTCGATCAGGCTCTCCGGCGTGTACGGGTACAGCCCGACGACGAACACGACGTCGAGGTCGGCCACCAGTTCGGAGCGGGTGATCTCGAACCGCGCACAGACCTCGTCGATACGGGGCGAGTCCTGGCTCGCGATCCACGGGACCATGGACAGGATGCGGGCGAGCCGGTCGGTCGCGCTGGGGCGAGCCATCAGTCCGCTCCCTGCGCGGTCGCCTCGAGCCAGTGGACGATGTCGTCGCGGAGCGCGTCGGGACCCAGCACCTCGGCAGCGTCGAGGAAGGACAACGCGAACCTGCGGAAGCCGTCCACACTGCGCACCGGGAGCGTGAGTACGACGCTTCCGTCCTCGTCCCACTCCTTTGCTGCCGACGTCCCCACCAGCCGGGCGGCGAGCGTGGCTTGTGGAGGTCGCACCCGCAGGACCGCCTCCACGGGCTCGTCCTCGCCGATCGCCCACGCGTCGAGGCGTATCGGATGTTGCGTCGGATCGACGACGACCTCGACGGAGTCTGCGTCCCCGACCGTCACCTCGCCCTGCACCCGGTCGAGCCGAAACGACCGAGCCTGTCCCGCATCGTGATCATGACCCTGGACGTACCAGTGTCCTCGTTCGTGGTGCAGACGGAACGGATCGACGACACGGTCCTTGTCCCGGTACCGGAACGCCATCTGACGATGTTGTCCCACCGCTTCGAAGACCTGCGACAGGTGCGGGGCCGAGGTGAGCGTCGCGCTCCCCCGGACGGCGTCGTCGTGGCCGATCGCCCCGCCGAGCTTGCGGAGCCCGGTGTGCACGTCGGCGCCGTCGAGCCGCACTGCCGTGGCTGCGAGGTGGATCGCAGCGAGTTCGTCCGGCTCGAGCCCGGGATCGGGGAGCCCGTACTCCTCCTGGTCGATCCGGTAGCCGTCGACCGCCGGCATCGTGCCCGGGACGGTCTCGATCCGCAGCGGGATGTCCATCTCGCGCAGGTCGGCCTTGTCGCGTTCGAACGACCGTTTGAAGGAGTCCCAGTCCTCCGGATAGCCCGGGATCCGACCCTGGAGTTGCTCGGCCGTCAGCGGCCGCTCCGTGTGGAGGAGTTCGGCGATGAGGTCCAGGAGTCGCTCGAGCTTGGGGGTCGCCATGCGTGGCGGAGGCTAGCGACCGTCGGGACCATCGGCGGCCAGCACCCCGGCCGCGCCGGCTGCGGCGTAGAAGAGCGGGTCGTCTTCGGGACCACGGCCCATCGACGTCACCCGCAGCCCCCGCTCGCCGAGCAGCGCCGGCACATCGCCGGGGTCGAGTGCGCGGACGTCGTGGTCGGGGGCGTCGACGTCGGCATCGGACACGGTGGCGACCTCGACACGGCTGCGCGTCAGCGACAGGACGGTGTCGACGTGATGGCTCGCGCCTCGGTGGCGTGGGCGTGGGTCGACGCCCGAGGCCCGTACGCAACAGATCGGTCGGCCGCGGAGCGCTGTGGTGGCGTCGAGGATCGAGGCCACCTCGACCGCCGACGTACCGAGCGCGGTGTCGGTCCCGACGACACCCGGTCCCATCGCCACGATGACCAGGTCGGCGTTCTCGACGTTGACGGCGGTCGCGAGCGCCGACGGGACCGAGACGGCTTCCCGATCCCCGCCGAACGCATGGCCGGCGGTCAGCGTCACGTGGACCAAGCCGACCTCCTTCATGCGTACCACCAGGTCGGACAGCGCCATCGGGAGCGCTGCGCCATCGGTCATGACGTAGGCGACCCGTGCGTCGGGGCGGTGCGCGAGGAAGGTGGCGGCCACGATCGGGACCTGGCTGTGGAGCGAGCAGGCCACCACCGGTCGACCGCGTAGGTCCGTCCCGGGATCGGCGTCCTCCTCCGACGCTCCCGTGTCGGACTGCAGGCTGGTGTAGCGGACCTTCATGATGTGGCCGGGCCCCGGCTTCGACCACGAGCGACGCTCGAGATTCCAGTGCACGACGTGCCATCCCCCGGTGCCGAGGCCGAGATCGACGGCCGTGGTGTTGAAGACCACGTCGTCTCCCACGGCGACGGTACCGACCTGGTCGACGAGGACGTACGCCCGCTCGTCCCCGATCGCCACCCGCTGGATTCCCGGCCGTTCCGAGAGGATCTCGGTGACCCGGCCGCTCCGAAAGCTCGGCATTGCTACAAGCCGGCGATGAGGCGGTCGACCCGGTCGTCCTGGGACTTGAACGGGTCCTTGCAGAGCACGGTGCGTTGCGCCTGGTCGTTCAGCTTCAGGTGGACCCAGTCGACGGTGTAGTCGCGATTGCGCTCCTTTGCCCGCCGGATGAACTCACCCCGCAGACGCGCCCGCGTGGTCTGGGGCGGCGTCTCGACGGCTTCCTCGATGGCGTGATCGTCGGTCACCCGCTCGACCATGTCGTTCGCCTGCAGCTTGTAGAACAGTCCACGCTTGCGATCGACGTCGTGGTACTGCAGGTCGATCAAGCCCACCCGCGCCGAGTTGAGCTCGAGATCGTGCTTGGCCCGGTAGCGCTCGATCAGGTGGTACTTGGTCACCCAGTCACACTCCCGCGACAAGCTGAGCGGGTCGGTCGTCAGCCCCTCCATCACGTGGGCCCACATGTCGAGCGCTCGCTGCTCCTGTTCGGGGAATCCCTGCCGATCGGCGTAGGTGAGCGCTCGGTCGAGGTAGGTCTGCTGGATCTCGAGCGCCGACAGCTCCCTCCCGTTGGCCAGGCGGACCTTGCGGGTACAGGTGATGTCGTGGCTGATCTCGCGAATCGCTCGGATGGGGTTCTCGAGCGTCATGTCGCGCATGACGACGTTCGGGTCCTCGAGCATCCGAAGGAGGATCGCGACCGTGCCGACCTTCAGGTAGTTCGTGTACTCGTTCATGTTCGAGTCGCCAACGATCACGTGGAGGCGGCGGTAGCGCTCGGCATCGGCGTGGGGCTCGTCACGCGTGTTGATGATGGGTCGGCTCCGCGTGGTTGCCGAGCTGACCCCCTCCCAGATGTGCTCCGAGCGTTGGGCGAGGCAGAAGATCGCGCCGCGTGCGGTCTGCAGCACCTTGCCCGCGCCCGCGTAGATCTGGCGGGTCACGAGGAACGGGATGAGGTGTTCGCTGTAGGAGCCGAACTCGTCGTGGCGGCTCGTCAGATAGTTCTCGTGGCACCCGTAGGAGTTGCCGGCCGAGTCCGTGTTGTTCTTGAAGAGGTAGATGGTGCCGCGGATGCCCTCCTCGCGTAGGCGCTGTTCGGCACTGCCGAGGAGCTGTTCGAGGATCCGCTCCCCCGCCTTGTCGTGCGTGACGAGGTCGAGCAGCGAGTCACATTCGGGCGTCGCGTATTCCGGATGCGATCCGACGTCGAGATACAGCCGAGCACCGTTGGCGAGGAACACGTTGGAGCTCCTGCCCCACGACACGACCCGTCGGAACAGGTAGCGGGCGACCTCGTCGGGGCTCAATCGGCGTTGCCCACGCAGCGTGCACGTGACGCCGTACTCGTTCTCCAACCCGAAGATCCGGCGCTCCACGCGCTGCAACCTATCTGCGGGTCGTCACCGTCGGGCGCGACGCTTCGTCGACGAGGATCAGCTGTGGAGGTCGCGCCCGGTCGACCACCCTGTGCCGTACCCGCTCTCGAGGAAGGCACGGGCCTGCAGGGCGTCGGCGACGCTGGAGAAAACCACGAACCGATCGGGGATGCCCCAACGATCGAGGACCAACCGACCGGAGATCCGTCCGGCCACGACACATCGATCGACCTCGAGCCCCGACACGACCGTGCACACCGCTTCGAGTGCGGTCTGGTCGAGCAATGTCGTCTGGTCGAGGTCGAGGATCAGCGCGGCGGCCTCGGCGGCGGAGGAGCGAAGCAACGGCACGAGTCTTCGCGCCAGGTCATCGTCGAGACCGCCGTCGATCTCGACGAGCGTGACACCGCGACGCGTCGAGACGTGCAGGTGGCCGTCGGCCAGGTCGAGCACGGGAACGGGCCCGGTCACCACGGTGTCGTCGGCGTTGTGCTGCTCGGTGATTGACATGCGGGCTCCTGCCGGTGAATGTGTCAATCACGTTACAGCCCGTCATCTGGTTGTCAACTCAGCTCGTGGCGGCTCCGAGCAGCGCATCGAGGTCCGAGCCCTCGATCCGGTCGAACTTCCGGCGGCCGTTGCCGCGCGCCAGCACCGCCACCTCGAGATCGCCGGAGCCGAGCGTGCGCTCCGGGCCGGTGAGGGCGTCGACGGCGGCGCGTACGGCGCTCTCGAGGGTCATCTCCGGTGCGAAGGTCTCCTCCAGGCGGGCCGTGATCGCCTCGGCCTCACCGCCCAGCACCGAGAACCGTGCCTCGTCCACGACGGATCCGTCGTAGAGGATGTGGAAGAGTTCGTCCTGACCGGGTTCGTGGCCGATCTCGGCCACCAGGATCTCGACCTCCATCGGCTTCATCTCGTGCGTGAAGATCTGGCCGAGCATCTGCGCGTAGGCGTTGGCGAGACTTCGAGCGTCCACGTCCTCGCGCGAGTACTGGTAGCCCTTCATGTCGGCGTGGCGGACCCCGGCGACGCGGAGCTGGTCGAACTCGTTGTACTTGCCGACACCGGCGAAGGCGATGCGGTCGTAGATCTCCGACACCTTCCGGAGCGTCGACGACGAGTTCTCGGCACAGACCATGACCCCGTCGGCGTAGCTGATCGCACACAGGCTGCGACCCCGGGCGATGCCCTTGCGGGCGTAGTCCGCCCGGTCCTTCATGACCTGTTCGGGAGCGACGTAGAAGGGTTGACTCATGACGTGGCACCTCCTCCGGTGGTCGAACTGGGCGACAGCGTGCCGACCAGCCCCTCGAAGCGCGAGCGGATCTCGCTGTCGTCGAGACGGGTGAACCCGTCGGCGTCGATCGTGGCGACGATCGGGAAGATGCCGCGGATCAGGTCGGGACCGCCGGTCGCCGAGTCGTCGTCGGCGGCCTCGAACAGCGCCCGGATCGTCAGGTCGATGGCATCGTCGGGCGCCATGCCGTCGCGGTAACCGATCTTGATCACGGTGCCGGCGTGGAGCGAACCGGAGCCGGTGGCCGCGTGGTGCAGCTCCTCGTAGCGCCCGCCCGTCACGTCGAACTCGAACAGTCGGCCGACCTCGCGTTTGTGGTCATAGCCGGCGAACAGCGGCACGACGGCCAAGCCCTGCATCGCCGCCGGGAGATGGTTGCGCACCATGCCGCTGAGCTGGTTCGCCTTGCCCTCGAGGCTCAGGTGGTGACCCTCGACCTTCTCGTAGTGTTCGAGCTGCAGTTGGAACAGCTTGACCATCTCCATCGCGGGCCCGGCCGCGCCGGCGATCGCCACACCGGAGAACCGGT
>JAPKDO010000066.1 GCA_028822535.1 Acidimicrobiales bacterium | reverse complement strand
CTCTGGACCACGCCGGCGGGCAAGCGGCTCCGGGTCCGGTCCGAGCGAATGATCAGCCTGCAGCACCGCCACCTCGCGGTGCTGCAGTTCGAGGTCGAGATGATCGAGGGCTCCGCACCCATCGTCGTCTCGTCACAGCTCCTCAATCGCCAAGACGGCGAGGACGAGTACCACGTCACGGACGCTGCGCTCGGCGAGGGGCGAGACCCTCGCCAGAGCAGCAAGTTCGACCAGCGGGTCCTCGTGCCCCAACTCCAGCGGCACGAAGACGAGCGCGCCGCCGGTGGCGAGGTGATCCTGGGCTACCGCTGTGCCGACAGCGGCATGACCCTGGGCTGTGGCTACCAGCACCTGATCGACACCCCGTGTGAGTACGCCATCGAGAACGTGGTCGGGCCCGACCTCGCCAAGACCGTCTTCACGGTCGAGGCCAAGGAGGGCGAGACGATCCGCATCACCAAGCTCGTCTCGTACCATTCGTCGCGCGGCATCCCGGCCGAGGAGCTCGCCGATCGTTGCCATCGCACGTTGGAACGTGCCGTCAAGACCGGGGTGCCCGAGCTGTGCCGTGAACAGGAGGCATGGCTCGACGACTTCTGGGACCGGACCGATGTCGAGGTCGAGGGAGACGAGACCGCGCAGCAGGCGATCCGCTGGAACCTGTTCCAGCTCGCCCAAGCGTCCGCGCGCACGCACGAGCAAGGCGTCGCTGCCAAGGCCGTGACCGGCGGCGGCTACGACGGTCACTACTTCTGGGACACCGAGGTCTATGTCCTGCCCTGTCTCGCGTTCACGAATCCCGATGCCGCTCGCAAGCTGCTCCGGTTCCGATGGTCGATGCTCGACGCGGCGCGCACACGCGCCCGTGAACTCAGCCAGGACGGCGCCCTGTACCCGTGGCGGACGATCAACGGCGAGGAGGCGTCGGCGTACTACGCAGCGGGCACTGCGCAATATCACATCAACGCTGCGGTCGCGTACGCCCTCGAGCGCTATCTGAACGCCACCGGCGACATCGACTTCCTCGCCCACGAGGGAGCCGAGATCCTCGTCGAGACCGCGCGCCTGTGGGCCGATCTCGGCTTCTTCGAGCACAACGGCCAGGTGAACGGCGCAAACCGGTTCCGCATCCACGGCGTCACCGGGCCGGACGAGTACACGACCGTCGTCAACGACAACCTGTACACGAACGTCATGGCTCGCTTCAATCTCCGCTACGCAGCCCGGACGGTGTCATTCCTCGCCGAATGGAGCCCACGGGACTTCGAGGCACTGCAACGAGAGACCGACCTCACGCAGGACGAGATCGACGGGTGGCGGCGTTGCGCCGACGCCATGTACCTGCCCTACGACGAGGCCCTCGGCATCAACCCGCAGGACGAGGGTTTCCTCGACCTCGAACCGTGGGACTTCGAGCGGACCCCGCCCGAGCACTACCCGCTCCTGTTGAACTACCACCCGTTGGTCATCTACCGGAAGCAGGTGCTCAAGCAAGCAGACGTGGTCCTCGCCATGTACCTGCAAGGCCGTCACTTCTCCCGTGACCAGAAGCGTCGCAACTTCGAGTACTACGACCCGATCACCACGGGCGACTCCTCGCTGTCGGCGTGCGTACAGTCGATCGTCGCTGCCGAGACGGGCCACGAGGACCTGGCGCTCGACTACTTCCTCCAGTCGCTCTACCTCGACCTCGCCGACACGCACGGCAACACCGTCGACGGCGTGCACATCGCCAACGCCGGCGGCGTGTGGGCGACGCTCGTCCACGGATTCGCCGGCCTCGTCGACACCGGCGAACACCTCCGCTTCGAACCGCGCCTCCCGCAAGGGTGGTCGACGCTGCGGTTCCGGATCGCCCGCCACGGCTCACGACTCATCGTCACGGTCGATCCCGACGGGGCCACCATCGAACTCCGCGACGGCCCCCCGGTGCCGGTCCAACTCGACGACAGCCTCGAATTGGTCCGGGACGGAGAACCGGTCCGGGTCAGCCGCCGGTGAACGTGGCCTTGCCCGGGCCGTGCTCGTTGAACGAGGCGACGCCGATCTGACTGTCGTCGGTCTCGAAGGACTCGACGAACAGATCCTGTTCGATGCGCAGACCCTCGTCCAGGTCGGTGTCGAGGCCGCGGTCGATGGCCGCTTTCGCGAGGCCGGCCACGGTCGACGGACCGGCGGCGAACTCCAGCGCCCAGTCGAGCGCAGCCTGTTCGAAGTCGTCGGCGGGGACGACCCGATCGACGAGGCCGATGGTGAGCGCCTCGTCGGCCTTGACCTGACGTCCGGACAAGATCATGTCCTTCGCCCGCGACGGCCCGACGAGACGGGGCAATCGCTGCGTGCCCCCGCCGCCGGGGATGATCCCCAGGAGGATCTCGGGTTGACCGAACCGGGCGCGATCGGACGCGATGCGCAGGTCGCACGCCAGCGCGAGTTCGCAGCCACCACCGAGAGCGAACCCGCCGACGGCGGCGATCGTCACCCGCGGGATGGCGGCAACGGCCTCGAGCGCGTCGAGGAAACACGTGCCGACGGTCCGGGCTTCGTCGGGGCCGGCGAACTCGCTGATGTCGGCCCCGGCGGCGAACACCTTCGGGCCGCCGGTGATCAACACCGCGCGCGGTGGCTCGGCCGTGAGACCACGGGCGACGTCGCGCAGTTCGTCCAGCAACGCCGAGCTGAGCGCGTTGACCTTGGGGTTGTTCAGCGTGACGACGGCCAAGCCGTCCTCACGTCGTTCGAGTTCGACCAGTGCCATCAGCCAGACCCTAGGAGCCCGAACCCAGCAACATGTCAGCGGCGGACCACGGGTCCATGCCCCGCGACTCGACGCGGTCGGCGAGGTCGTCGAAGCGGTCGCCCTCCGACGTCTCGCGGGCGCGCAGCAACAACCGCTCGGCGACGATGCGTGTCAGTTCCTCGCGAGCGCGGCGACCCCGCCGACGACCCAGCTCGTCGGTCGATTCCAGGTGTGCACGGTGCGCGGCGATCTGTCCCCACAGCTCGTCGACCCCGGTGCCATCTGTCGCGACCGCGTCGATGATCGGCGGACGCCAGCGGCCGTGTTCGTCGTGCGGATCGTGGGTCAGGTCCAGCATCGCCGAGAGGTCGCGGCGAGTCTCGCCGGCGCCGGGCCGATCGGCCTTGTTGATGACGAACACGTCGGCGATCTCCATGAGCCCCGCCTTGTTCGCCTGCACGGCATCGCCCCAGCCGGGGTTCACGACGACGACGGTGGTGTCGGCAGCGCCCACGATCTCGACCTCGACCTGCCCGACGCCGACCGTCTCGACCAGCACCCACGGAAACCCGGCGGCGTCGAGCACGCGCACTGCCTGGGGCGTGGCGAGCGACAGACCGCCGAGGTGGCCCCGAGTGGCCATCGACCGGATGAACACGCCATCGTCGAGGGCGTGATCCTGCATCCGGATCCGGTCGCCGAGGATCGCTCCACCGGTGAAGGGCGACGACGGGTCGATGGCGAGCACCGCCACCCGGGTGTCGTCGCCGCGAACCACCGACACGAGCGACGACGTCAGCGTCGACTTCCCCGCTCCCGGCGCCCCGGTGATCCCGACCGTGTAACCACCGCCGCTGCGCGCATGCGCCAGCGCACCGACAGCCCGAGCGTCGTCGCCGCCGCGTTCGACCATCGACAACAGCCGGGCGACCGAGCGGCGATCTCCGTCCACTCCGGCATCGAGCAGCGCGAGTGGTTCCCGACCCGTCATGTCGATACTCCGTCCACGGCGACGGTTTACAGGCTGACGGCGCTCTCGACGAAGGTCTCGCCGATGTTCACGACCTCGGTCACACCATCGACGCGGTCCTTGAGGATGCGCTCGACACCGGCTTTGAGCGTGAGCGTCGAGGCGGGACACGAGACGCAGGCGCCGACGAGTTCGACCTCGACCTTGCCGGTCTCGGTGTCGACGCTGCGCAGGAAGATGTCACCGTTGTCGGCCTGCACGGCCGGCCGGATGGCCTCGATGACCTTGGCGATCTTTTCTTCCAACGAATCTGCTCCCGATGTGCATCGCAGTGGGTGAGCCGCCAGTCTCGCAGCGGGACGTCTGACACAACAACGTGATGACGCACCCTGTTCCCGCCCAGGTGGAAAGGTGTCCCGATGCCCAGCCCCATCGTGACGATCGAGGAGACCGAGGAGGTCGACGACGACGGGCTCGCCGCGTACCGGACCCCGCGCAACGATGTGGTCTCCGAGACCGATGAGGGCGACGGCAACTTCGCCATGGCCGCCGGCCCGTTCTCGCAGTACGAACGGACCCTTCACGTCGAACCGATCGGTGACGGACGCCACGTCGTCTCCCACCGCGTCGTGTTCCGGCTCGCGGTCGGCTGGTGGTGGCGACTGTTCCTCCGTCCGATGCGCCGCACGCTGCGCCGTGCCGACACCGGGTCGCCGTGGTGGGCGCCGCCCGAGGTGCTCGATGCCCAGGCCGCCGCAGCGCTCGCGTCCTTGGCGTACCTGTCGATCGTCGGCGGCTATCTCGGCACGCTCATCACCCAGTCACTCACCTACGCAGCCGATGAGTTCGGCGCCGATGACGGCCAACAGGCCACCACCCTCGCCGTCATTCGCGTCGGCGTCCTCCTGTCGCTCGGCATCGCCGCGTGGGCCGACCGCAACGGCCGACGACGCGCGCTCCTCGCCTGCGCCGCTGGCGGGTGCGTCCTCACGGCGCTGGGAGCGTTGACGCCCGGGCTGATCGCGCTGAGTGCGACCCAGATCTTCGCCCGGGGTCTCGCCACCGCGCTCGGGCTGCTCATCGTGGTCGTCGTCGCCGAAGAGATGCCTGCCGGCGCGCGCGCCTACGGCGTGAGCCTGCTGACGATGAGCGGCGGGCTGGGTGCGGGCATGGTGCTGTGGATCCTGCCGCTGGTCGAACTCGACGAACGGGCCTGGCGCGGGCTCTTCGTCGTCCCGGTCCTGTTCCTGCCGCTCATCCGAGCCACGGCCACGCTGCTCCCCGAGTCGCGCCGGTTCGTCCGCAGACATGCGGCCGCCAAGTTCGCCGGCCACGGACGACGGCTCGTGCTGTTGGCCGGCACGACGTTCGCCCTCGCCATCTTGTCGACCCCGGCGTCACAGCTGCAGAACGAGTTCCTCCGTGAGGAGTTCTCGTTCTCCGCCGGCCAGATCACGCTGTTCACGCTCCTCACCGTGACTCCGGCCTCGATCGGCATCGTGATCGGGGGGCGACTGGCCGACACGCGGGGCAAACGTCTCGTCGGCGGTATCGGGCTCGGTGTGGGCGCTGCGCTCACGGCCGCCCAGTTCATCACGACCTCGGTGGAACTGGTCTGGACGGTGGCCACGATCGGCTCGATCTTCGGCGGTCTCGCCGTCCCTGCGCTCGCGATCTACGGGCCCGAACTGTTCCCGACGTCGCTGCGCACGAAGGCAAACGTCGTGATGACCATCCTGGGCGTCGTCGGGTCGGTGCTCGGTCTCGGCATCGTCAGCTATCTGTCCGACCGGTGGTCGCTCGGGCCGGCGATCGCCGTCCTGGCGGTCGCTCCCCTGCTCGCGACCCTCCTGCTGATCCCTCGCTACCCCGAGACCGCCCACAAGGAGCTCGAGGAGCTCAACCCCGAGGACGACCTCCCGTCGGTGATCAGCGCCGGCTGATCCAGTCGGCGACCGCCTCGACGACCGGGGCGTCGTCCCGGGGCGAGTGTGCCTGCCCCTCGATCCACACGAAGTCGACGGAACCAGCGATGGCCTCGGCGTGGTGTCGGATCTCGTCCGGCGTGCCGAAGGGGTCCTTCGTGCCGGACACGAACAGCGTTGGCACGGTGATCTGCGGAAAGTGTTCGACGCGGAGCTTGTCGGGCTTGCCCGGGGGGTGCAACGGGTAGCTGAGCAACACGAGACCAGCGACCTCGTCGCCCGCCGCTGCGAGCAGCGAACACATCCGGCCACCGAACGACCGGCCGCCGATCAGCAGCGACGATGCTTCGACACCCAACCGTTCGGCGAAACCCGCCATGTCCTCGCGGAGCTGTGCATGGACCTTGGCAACCGCTCGAGAACGGATCGTGATCCGCTCGACCGGCACGTCGAGACCGTCGTCGAGCGCCACGAGGGTTCGGTTGTCCCGGTCGGCGCTCGCTCCCGGGGTGATCAACAAACCGGTGCCGCTCATGCCAACAAGATCCTCCGTGCCTCGGTCAGGTCGTTGATGCGGGTGGCGGCGTCGTCGGAGTCGCCGCCGTGGTCGGGGTGGGCGTCGCGCAATGCGTCCCGGAACCGTCGTTGGATCGACTTGCGGTCGGGCAGACGGATCGCCCCATCGTCCTCAGCGCGCAGGCCAAGGGTGTGGAGTGCCCACTGCACCGGGTCGTCGTAGGCCGAGACATCCCAGTCGCGGCCGGCGGTGAGTCCGGACAGGTGGGCATAGAGCGATCGATCGAGCGGGCCGGTCCAGCGCATGCCTTTCCGCACGGCATCCATGACCGTGCGACGTGCGACGGTGGGGAGCGAACCCGCCGTGTAGACCACACCGACCATCATCTGGAGTCCGCTGCCGTGGTTGTCGAGGTCGACGGTCAAGGCGTCGCCGTCGCGTCGCAACCGGGCTCTCGACCGGGTCAGCCCGTGCCGGTCCTCCTGGAATCGGTGTCGGAGCCGAGGCTGCACGATGCGCTGCCCCTCCTGGAGCTGCATCGTCAGCTTCAGCATGTTCTCGAACAACTCCTCGTCGAGCTCACCCCGGAACTGTGCGATCACGGCGCCGAGCAGGATGCCGCCCGGGCCGGGCGCCGGATCCACCGGCAGATTGCTCGCGCCGAGCGACAGTCTGCGGGTGGGCGCGAACGGGCGGGAGTGATAGATCTCCAACTCGGCCAGGCCGCTCAACGGACGACCAGCCTCACACGAGCGGCCGCAGGCGGTCGCGCAGCCCGACTGCGAGGCCCGCGACGGTCGCGGGGGGAATGGCGGCGTGGAGACCGTCGATCAGGTCGTCCACGAGGCCGACGACACGGTTCCACTCCTTGTCGTCGACACCGTAGGGAGGGTTGTCTTCGATGCGCTCCGCCGCATCGAGCAGCGCAGTCACCGGCTCACCGGTCGGATCCTTCTGGAGCCGGTCGGCGGCGACGAACAACGCACTCAGGACCTCGATGTCGGTGTCGTCGCCATCGTCCTCCTCCGGCGGGAGTTCGTCGGGGAACCGGATCGTCGGGAGCAGCGCGTCGACCTGCCCTTCGTTCTCCTGGTGGACCACGACCTCGTAGCCGTCACTCACCCATTCGTGCGGCAGCTGCATCTCGTGCAGTGCGTCGTCGAGTTCGTCGAGGTCGGTCGGGTCCCAGTCGAACAGCTCGTAGCCGACCTGCTCCCTCGTGTCGTCGAGCGGCTGGCAGTCGTCGTCGGCGTCGGGCGATGATCCCTCGGGGCCCGGTCCGCCGAAACGGAGCTCGAGATCGCTGTCGTGGTCGTCCTGACCGGGCGTGTTCAGCACGCCGCGAGGCTAGGACCCGAGCGCACCCCATCGTGCACCACCGTCGTCAGCGAAGCCCTCGGGGACGTCGAGCATGGCCACGGCATGGCGTCGGGTGGCGTCGGAGCCCAACAGTTCGTCCGCTGCGGCGACGACGATGGTGGTCGGCGACGAGCTCACGAACGGATCTTCGTGGTCGGCCACGGCATCGGCGACCGGGTCGGGCATCCGCAACTCGAGCAGGTACTCGGCACCGGCGAGCGCGTGGTCCGTGGCGAACGCGTCCTGCTCGCGGACCAACAGGTCGCCGTGGCTCGACGGGTCGGCCAGCAACTCGAGGTACGCGGGCGGGTCCCTTCGCATCAAGAGCAGTTGGCCGATGCCGTGGAGCAGGCCGGCGGCGAATGCGTCGCCGGCATCCGCATCGGCCAACGGCGCGAGTTCGCGAGCGAGGCACGCGACCTCGACGGCATGCGTCCGCATGCAGCGGGCGACCGGGCGGCACCGGGTGTCGGCCGCCACGCTCGAGTAGACGGCACCGAAGACCGATGGTGCCGAGGCTCGTGTCCGGATTGTCGAGTCCATGGGGCGTTCCTCCTCCTGCTGCGAGTGCATCGGCACGGGTTGAAGAAAACTTGAAAGAGCCGTGCGCGGCGGGTGCGATCGGGTCGGTGTCCGCCCACTACGGTTCGCCCCATGCCGCAACCGCAGGCCCCTGATCGCAACCTCGCCCTCGAACTCGTCCGGGTCACCGAAGCTGCCGCTCTCGCAGCCAGCCGGTGGATGGGACGAGGCGACAAGGAAGGCGCCGACGGCGCAGCCGTCGACGCGATGCGCGTCATCCTGTCGTCGGTCCAGATGGACGGCATCGTCGTGATCGGCGAAGGCGAGAAGGACGAGGCGCCGATGCTCTACAACGGCGAGCGGATCGGCGACGGCAACCCGCCGCAGACCGACATCGCCGTCGATCCCATCGACGGGACCACGCTCACCGCCCTCGGACGAGGCAACGCCATCGCGGTGATCGCCGTGTCCGAGCGCGGCACGATGTTCGATCCCGGTCCTTGCGTGTACATGGAGAAGATCGCGACCGGCCCCGACGCCGCCGACGCCATCGACATCACGAAGTCACCGACCGAGAACCTCGAGGCCGTGGCGGCGGCGAAGGGTGAGTCCGTCCGCGACATCACCGCCGTGATCCTCGACCGGGACCGTCACACCGACCTCATCGCCGAGGTACGCGAGGCCGGTGCCCGTATCCGGTTGATCCCCGACGGCGACGTCGCCGGCGCCATCTCGACCTGCTGGCCCGAGTCGGGCGCTGACGTCCTCTTCGGTATCGGCGGCACCCCCGAGGGTGTCATCACCGCAGCGGCGCTCAAGGCGATGGGCGGCGTCCAGCAGGGCCGCCTGTGGCCCCGCAACGACGCGGAGCGAAAGGCGGCCGAGAGTGCCGGCTACGACCTCGGCGCGGTCCTCACCGAGGACGATCTCATCACGAGCGACAACTGCTTCTTCGCCGCCACCGGCATCACCGACGGTGAACTGCTCCAGGGCGTGCATTACGACCGCCGCGGCGCCACCACGCAGTCGCTGGTCATGCGCTCGAAGTCCGGCACGGTCCGCATGGTCAACGCCCGCCACAAGATCGACAAACTCGCGGACTTCGCCAGCGTCGACTTCAGCTGACCCCGGGTTCAGCTGGCGTGCGCTACCCCGTCAGCGGGTAGTGTGCGTAGGAGTCCCAGCGCCGGGCGGCCTCGTCGTGTTCGAGGAGCGTCACCCGGCCGATCGGCGTCGTGGTCGTGAAGCCGGCCAGCAAGCCGACGGCAGGATCCGGGCCGTCGGTGGGTGAGCCGCCGATGTCGACGGTGACGTGGGGATGGAACGGTCGCTTCTGCGGCCGATCGAAGGGCCCGGTCCAGCACCCCCGGTAGAGGGCGGTGACCGGTTCCCATGGATCGACCCGCAAGAACCGCGTCGCCGAATCCTCCGAGAAGGTCTCGACCGGGCCGAACGTCACCTCGAACGGCGACACCGAAGCAGCGGCCCGCTCGGTCACGACCATCGCTTCGGCGAGGGCGTCGTCATGCAGATTGATGGGCGGCACGATCGTGACGTGGGGCCCGATCCGGCCGAGCTGGCGGTCGCCGAGTGCTCGACGGAGCGCGTCGATCTCGATCGAAGCCGGCGCCGGGATCATCAGCGCGACGGCGTAGCGGCGTCGCGCCATGCGATCAGCGGGCGTGTACCTCGAGGCGGACCTCGGCGCGGCGGAGCTGAGCATCGGCCTCGCGGTCGTGCTCCTTGCGGAGCTCGGCCTCGGCCGCCTCCTTGGCGCGGACCGCCCGGTCGTGGTCGATGTGGTCCTGCATCTCGGCGACGTCGGACAGGATCGTCACCGTGTTGTTCGAGACCTCGACGAAGCCTCCGTGCACGGCGACGTGTTCGTCGTTGCCGTCGGTCGGACGGATCGTCATCGCCCCGATACCCAGTGCGCCCACGAACGGGGCGTGACCGGGCAGGAAGGCGATGTCGCCGCCACCCATGGTGCGGGTGATGACCATCTCGGCCTCACCGGACCACAGGATCTTCTCCGGCGAGACGAGCTCGACCTGCATCGGCATGGCTATTCGCCTGCCGACTTCTGGAGCTCGGCGGCCTTGCGACGAGCGTCGTCGGCGCCGCCGACGTTGAGGAAGGCCTGCTCGGGAAGGTCGTCGAGGTCGCCGTTGATGAGCTGCTCGAAGCTGTCGACCGTCTCGCTGGCCGGCGTGAAGTTGCCGGGGAGGCCGGTGAAGACCTCGGCGACGAACATCGGCTGCGACAGGAAGCGCTGGATCTTGCGGGCCCGGGCGACCAGCACCTTGTCCTCTTCCGACAGTTCGTCGAGGCCGAGGATGGCGATGATGTCCTGGAGTTCCTTGTAGCGCTGGAGGATCTCCTGGACCCGGGTGGCGACGGCGTAGTGCCGGTCACCGACGACCTCGGGCGAGAGGATCGACGAGGTCGACGCAATCGGGTCCACGGCGGGGTAGATGCCGAGGGCAGCGATGTCACGGGAGAGCTCCGTGGTCGCATCGAGGTGCGTGAAGGTGGTGAACGGCGCCGGGTCGGTGTAGTCGTCCGCAGGCACGTACACCGCCTGCAGCGAGGTGATCGAGCGGCCCTTGGTCGACGTGATGCGCTCCTGGAGGGTGCCCATCTCGTCGGCCAGGGTGGGCTGGTAGCCCACGGCCGACGGCATGCGGCCGAGGAGGGTGGAGACCTCGGAACCAGCCTGCACGAAGCGGAAGATGTTGTCGACGAAGAGGAGCACGTCCTGGCCACGCTCGTCACGGAAGTACTCCGCGATGGTGAGCGCCGAGAGGGCGACACGCAGACGCACGCCCGGGGGCTCGTCCATCTGGCCGAACACGAGGGCGGCCTTGTCGAGGACCGACGTGTTGTCGTCGATCATCGTCTCGCCCATCTCGATGAAGAGGTCGGTGCCCTCGCGGGTCCGCTCTCCGACACCGGCGAACGCCGACACGCCGCCGAACTGGCTGGCGACACGGTTGATCATCTCGGTGATGAGCACGGTCTTGCCCACGCCGGCACCACCGAACAGGCCGATCTTGCCGCCCTGCAGGTAGGGGGTGAGGAGGTCGATGACCTTGATGCCGGTCTCGAAGACCTCCTTCTTCGGCGCGAGGTCGGCGAAGTCGGGGGCCGGCCGGTGGATCGGGCGGTAGCCGTCGATCTTGGACTGGTCGAGTTCGGGGACGTCGAGCGGCTCGCCGAGCACGTTGAGCACGTGGCCGAGGACGCCGTCACCGACGGGCATCTGGAGCGGGTGTCCCAGGTTACGGACCTCGGTGCCACGGACCAGACCATCGGTCGGCTTCATGCAGATGGCACGCACGCGGCTCGAGCCGAGCTGCTGGGCCGTCTCGGCGACGACGATGATGTCGTCGCCCTCGACGGTGATCGTCATCTCCAGCGCGTTGTTGATGTCGGGGAGCGCCCCCGCGGGGAACTCGACGTCGACGACGGGGCCGGCGATGGCCACGACCTTGCCGGTCTTGAGCTGGCCGGCCTCTGGAGTGGTGGTCTCGGTGACGGTCATCGGGGACTCCTAGCGGTTGTAGTCGACGGTGTCGACGAGCAGGTCAGAAATGGAGAGGGCGTTGTCCGGGATGAGATCCATCCCGTCGGACTTGCCCGCACGAAGTGCTTCGGCGCCACTGACGATCTCCATGATCTCGGTCGTGATGGCGTCCTGGCGGACTCGGTTCATCTCGCGTGACAGCTTGACGATGAGTTCCTCGGCGTTGTCGGTGGCCGACTTCATGGCCCGCTGCTGGGCGGCGAAGAAGCTGGCCGCGCCCTCGAGGAGGGCGGAGAACAACCGGGCCTCGGCGTAGCGGGGCAGGATGTTCTCGAGGATGGCGTCGGGCCCGGGCTCGAACTCGTAGTCGGCAGCCGGGCCGTCGCTCGCCTCTTCCACCAGGCTCGACGTGTCGAGCGGGAGGAACTGTCGGGTGACGACCTTCTGGGTGCCGGCCGAGAGGAACTGCGTGTAGACGATGTCGACCCGATCGAACGTGCCGTCCTCGAACTTGGGGACGACGGCCTCGGCGATGGCGCGGGCGTCCTCGTAGCTGGGCTCGTCGAGGAAGCCGGAGAAGCTGGCCTCGATGTCGAACTTACGGAATCGGAAGTACGACTCGATCTTCTTGCCGACCGTGACCAGTGCGGTGGTCTGACCTTCGCGACGTTGCGCGGCCATGTTGCGCTCGGCCATACGGATCGCGTTGCCGTTGTAGCCACCGCAGAGACCGCGGTCACCACCGATGACGACGGTGGCGACCGTGTTGATCTCGTCACGCTGGGCGAGCAACGGGGCTCCCCCGCCGGCGCCGGCTGCTGCCAGGTTCCGGATCACCTCGGTGATCTGGTCGGCGTAGGGACGGGCGGCGAGGACGCGCTGTTGCGACTTGACGATCCGGCTGGCAGCGATGAGCTCCATCGCCTTGGTGATCTTCTTCGTCGTCTGGACCGACTTGATCCGTCGGCGCAGGACGCGCTCTTTGCCGCCTGCCATTACTCGTCCTCGGCCTGCTCGGTGGCCACGAACTGCTCGTTGAAGCCCGTGATGGCAGCTTCGAGAGCGTCGGTGCTGGCGATGTCGCCCGAATCGCGGATGCCGTCGAGGATGTCGGCGTGCCGGGTGGCGAACCACTCGAGGATCTCGCCCTCGTAGCGGGTCACGTCTTCGACGGGGATGCCGTCGAGGAAGCCCTGCGTGCCGGCGTAGAGAACGACGACCTGCTGCTCGACCTTGAGCGGCGAGTTGAGGTTCTGCTTGAGCAGCTCGACCAGGCGGTAGCCACGATCCAACGCCGACTGCGAGACGGCATCGAGTTCGGAGCCGAACTGGGCGAACGACTCGAGCTCACGGAACTGGCTCAGGTCACCCTTGAGCGTGCCCACGGCCTTCTTCATGGCCTTGATCTGCGCCGCACCGCCGACTCGGGACACCGACTGGCCGGTGTCGAAGGCAGGACGGACACCCGACTTGAACAGGTCCTCCTGGAGGAAGACCTGACCGTCGGTGATCGAGATCACGTTGGTCGGGATGTAGGCCGAGATGTCGCCGGCCTTGGTCTCGATGATCGGCAGGGCCGTCATCGAGCCGGCGCCGTTGTCGTCGGAGAGCTTGGCGGCCCGCTCGAGGAGACGGCTGTGCAGGTAGAACACGTCGCCCGGGTACGCCTCGCGGCCCGGCGGGCGCCGAAGCAGCAGCGACACCTGACGATACGCCTCCGCCTGCTTGGACAAATCGTCGTAGACGGACAGAGCGTGCTCGCCGTTCTCCATCCAGTGCTGACCCATGGCGCAGCCGGCGTAGGGAGCGAGGTACTTGAACGGCGCCGGATCGGAGCCGCCGGCCACGACCACGACCGTGTAGTCCATGGCGCCGTGCTCGGTGAGGGTGTTCACGGTCTGGGCGACCGTGGACTCCTTCTGACCGATGGCCACGTACACGCACTTCACCCCGAGACCCTTCTGGTTCAAGATGGTGTCGATGGCGACCGTGGTCTTGCCGGTCTTGCGGTCGCCGATGATCAGCTCACGCTGACCACGGCCGATCGGGGTCATCGAGTCGATGGCCTTGATCCCGGTCTGGAGCGGCTCGTGGACAGGCTTGCGGCCCATGATGCCGGGCGCCTGGATCTCCATGCGCCGGGTACCGGCGCCCTGGAGCGGGCCCTTGCCATCGACCGGGTTGCCGAGTGCGTCGACCACGCGGCCGAGCAGCGCATCGCCGCACGGCACGCTGAGGATCTCGCCCGTCGCCTTGACCGACTGTCCCTCGTTGATCTTGTCGACCTCGCCGAGCACCACGGCGCCGATCGACTCCTCGTCGAGGTTGAGCGCCAGACCCTTCGTACCGTCGGCGAACTCGAGGAGTTCGTTCACGGCGCAACCGGGCAGGCCGGTCACTCGGGCGATTCCGTCGCCGACCTCGGCGACCGTGCCGACCGTGGCCTTACCGACGCTCGGGTCGAACCCCTCGAGGTTCGTGCGGATGGCGGCGGCGATGTCGCCTGCGTTGATGTTGAGATCCGTCATGGTTCTTCCGTTCAGATCGCTTGCTTGAGCTGGTCGAGGCGACGGCGGACCGATCCGTCGATCACGGTGTCGCCGACCTGGGCCACGAGGCCGCCGAGAACCGACGGATCGATGACGACGCGGACGTCGACGGGCGAGCCGACCGACTGCTCGAGCGCCGAGGCGAGGCGGGACTTCTGGTCGTCGGTGAGTTCGACGGCCGACTTGACGATGGCCACCTGCTTGCCGGCCAGCGACGCCCCGAGGGCGACGACGGCGTCGGCGATCGCCGGGAGGTCACGGGCACGCCCGGTCCCCACGATCATCGACACGAGGGCGACGGTGGCGGCGTGGGCCTTGCCACCGAGGAGATCCTCGATGACCTGCTGACGGCGGGCGACCGGCGCCTGCTGGTCCGACAACGTCGAGGCGAGCTCGTCGGAGTCGGACACGGCGCGTGCGACGGCGAAGACCTCGTCCTGCACCGTCGACAGCGCACCTTCGGCCGCGGCCACGGCCACGATCGCCTGGGCATATGCGGTGTCGCGCTCGGTCGCCATGATCAGTTACCGGCCTGCACGCGGTTGATGTAGTCCTCGATGAGCTGCGTCTGGGCAGCGCGGTCGAGGTTGGCACCGACGACGGCTTCGGCAGCGCCGATGGCGATCTCGGAGACCTCGCCACGCAGCTCGGCCATGGCCTGTCCCTTGGCGGCATCGATGTCGGCCTGGGCGGAGGTGCGGGCCGCAGCCAGCTCCTCGTTCAGGCGCGTCTGCTGATCGGCCTTGAGCTGATCGGCGGCCTGACGGGCCTCTTCGAT
>JAPKDO010000400.1 GCA_028822535.1 Acidimicrobiales bacterium | reverse complement strand
CGGATCACGGCGCATCAACGCCCGCAGCCGCGCGAACAGTTCGTCGAACGCAAACGGCTTCACCAGATAGTCGTCGGCACCGGAGTCCAACCCCCGGACCCGGTCAGCCACCGCATCACGAGCGGTCAACATCAGGACCGGGACCCATCGGCCTTGTTCGCGCAGCCGACGACACACTTCGTAGCCATCCGGCTCCGGGATCCCCGCGTCCAGGACAACCGCGTCCACGTCGAACTCCGACGCCGCCCACAGTGCTTCTGCGCCCGATCCGACGACGTCGACCGCATAGCCCTCATGGGTGAGGCCGCGGCGCAACAAGCTCGCCATCTTCACGTCGTCCTCGACCACCAGCACGCGCATCACCGATCACCGTATGAGAGTCAGATGAGACAACGATGAGCAGCCCTCGGGGTCCGAGGCATTCAGCGTCTACTCATCTGCATCGGGCAAACATCGATCCATGGAAGTCGGTCCCGGTGAGCTGCTCGTCATTCTCGTGATCGTGTTCGTCTTCGTGGGCGCCGACCGCGTTCCCCGGCTCGCGCGTTCACTGGGTGAAGCCATGCGTGAGTTCAACCGGACGGCCGCCGACGATCCTGCGAACCGGAATGCTGATTGAGGATCCCGTCTGTCAGGATGCGGCCCGAGACCCCATACGGGCCGGTCGCAGGAAGAGCCAACCAACCGGCACCAGGTAGCCGACCCAGGCCACCACCTGTTCGAGCGAGGGCCGCGGATCCCATCCGAACAGGGCAGCGAGGAATCGACCCACTTCGGTGCGGGTGGTCAGCCACGACACATCCCTGAGGTCGTAGACGCCGTTGAGGTTCACCGAACCGAGGTCGTGACCGGCCTGCAACAACTGCACCGATCGAGCGAGCAGTCCCGCCGCGAACACGATCAACACCACACCGGTCACCGAGAAGAACAGCCGCATCGGGAGCCGCCGTCCTCCCAAGTACACGACTCCAGCAAGGAGCGCCGCGACGACCAATCCTGCGCCAGCGCCGACCAGCAGCGAAGTCGGGCTGCTGCGATCCGACAGCGCCAACATGAACAACACGGCTTCGATCCCCTCCCGCAACACCGCGACGAAAGCCACGAGAACCAGAGCCGCACCCACGTTGTCCGCACCAAGAGCACGATCGACCTTGGACTCGAGGACCGGACGGATCGACCGCGCCTGGGACCGCATCCAGAACACCATCCACGTGAGCACCGCGACAGCGACAATCGAGATCGCGGCGAAGGCCCGCAGACGGCCCGCACCGGCAAGCTCACCCACAGTTGCACGGATGACGATCCCCACACTGATCGACACGCCGACGGCCGCCGCCACACCGACCCACACCGACCGGCCCAGATCGAGCCGGTCGATCCTCCGCAGATACGCGAACACCAGAACGACCACGAGCGCCGCCTCGAATCCTTCACGGACCATCACTAAGAACGGGGCCAACATGTTAGCCATCCTTAACAGAGGGTGGCTGGCGTGCTCAAGCGCGTGTCCACGCGTCCGTCATCTACCCACCCGGCCCTGGAGATGTACAGGACCTTGCGTCGATTTCAGCTCCCGGGCGGCGTCGCGCTCTGCAGTTGACGGCGCAGCTCGATCAGATCAGCGGCGATCGCGTCGATGGTCCGGGCGGCGGCGACGTTGGTCTCGTAATCGTGCATCGCCAGCTCGGCGGAGATCTGGTCTGAACGTCGTCCAGCGATGAGCAGGATGGCGCCCTGCAACGCTGCCAGACACGACAGGATCAGGTTGAGCAGGATGAACGGGTACGGGTCGAAGCCGGTGTTGCGATTCCCGAGCATCCAGCCGGCGAGAAAGAACAGCGCCGCGAAGACGAACCCCCAGGAACCCATCCCGTTTCGGAGCCGATCGGCCGCCCGCTCCCCAAGTGTGAGATCCGAGTGCGCACGCACCGCCGGGTGGCGGTTCCACAGGTGACGGGAGTGGCGAAGATTCCAGCGCGTGAGGTCCATGCGACCAGTCTTGTCCGGTCGCTCGGATTCAGTGGGGAGAGAGGGTGGCGGTGTCGAATACCTCGCCGTTCTGGTCCACGGCTCGGATCTCGAGACGGTCCGCGTAGACGGCGAGTTCGGTGAAGTGGTACGTCGATGCGGCGTACTCGGTGAACGAGGCGCGGCCGGTGGGTCGGAGCTTGGCGGCAGC
Organism: Acidimicrobiales bacterium; assembly: GCA_028822535.1. GTDB lineage: Bacteria > Actinomycetota > Acidimicrobiia > Acidimicrobiales > Salinilacustritrichaceae > Salinilacustrithrix. Next base: position 754 of record JAPKDO010000400.1, on the reverse strand, counting down.
GCCGGACACGATGTAGGTGACGCCACCCTGGGGGCTGGTGCGCTGATAGTCGTGATCGTGTCCGGCGAGGACGAGGTCGACGCTGAACTCGGTGTAGAGCGGCACGAGGTTGGCGTCGGAGGGGCCGTGACTGCCGTGGTAGCCGGCGGAGAACGGCGGGTGGTGTTGGACGACGACTGTCCAGTCCTTGTCCGTCGGCGCCGAGAGCGTCTGCCGTACCCAGGCGATCTGATCGGTGTCGTCGGCCTTGGTGGAGTCGACGACGACCACTCGGACGGGTCCGATCTCGCGCTCGTACCACCGTCCAGGCAAGCCGAGCGCCGCAATCTGCGGGTCTCCGTCACCGGTCTTGACATCGTGGTTCCCGAGCGCGGCGATCAGCTCGGTCGGTCCATCGAGCACGGGGGCGAGTGGCTCGAGGAGCTTCGTCTTGATGGAGGTCGGGTCGCCCGCTGGGTAGACGTTGTCGCCGAGCAGAAGGAGCGCGTCGAACTCTCGGACCTGTTCGAGTCGGACCATTGCCGTGGCCGTCGCACGCTCTGCATTGCCACCCGTTCCGACGTCGCCCGCCGCAGCGAGGCGGACGAGGGGATCGCCGATGTCGTCGGGGTACGGGGTCGTCGTCACCGGAGCGCCGACATCGAGCCGCCACTGCGATTCGATCCAGTTCCAGGTCTTGTCCTGACCGAACACGAGAACCGACAGCAGTGCGCCGACCACCACGCCAACGATGATCACGGCGAGCGAGCGCAGG
>JAPKDO010000065.1 GCA_028822535.1 Acidimicrobiales bacterium | reverse complement strand
ATCCGTCGGCGACTCGATGTCGCCGACAGATCTCGTCCGCTGTCCGGTGCTCGGACCAGGTCAGTTCGGGTTGGCGATGGAGCAGGTGACGCCACTCGACGGCATCGTCGACCAACTCCGACCAGGCTCGCGTCATCCAACTCCTTCTCGTCGTGTCGACGAGTCGCCCCGGTGGCGACGGTGCGGACCGTACCCCCTGGGGAGAGGGCGGTCTGTCCGCCGGGGGGCGGTCGCCGGACCGTGTTCGATCACGTACGCTCCGTGGCCCTGAGATGTAGGTCGTAGAGAGGCGGACAGTGGGACTCATCAACAAGCTCAAGGGTGAGCTCGTCGACATCATCGAGAACCTCGATGACAGTCGGACGACGCTCGCCTACCGGTTCCCCCGGTATCAGAACGAGATCAAGAACGGCGCGCAACTGATCGTGCGGGAGGGCCAGCAGGCCGTCTTCGTCTACCGAGGCAAGATCGCCGACGTCTTCGAGCCCGGCCACTACGAGCTCACGTCCGAGAACCTCCCGATCCTCGGCACGCTCCAGGGCTGGAAGCACGGCTTCAACAGCCCGTTCCGCTCCGAGGTCTACTTCCTCAACACCCGCCAGGTCACCGACCTCCGGTGGGGGACCCCGCAGCCCGTCACCGTGCGCGACCCCGACTTCAAGATGGTCCAGGTGCGCGCCAACGGGCTCTGCGTCGTGCGCATCGCCGACGCCGAGATCTTCCTCCGCGAGGTCATCGGCACCGACTCGGCGGTCGAGGCAGACGAGATCACCGAACTGCTCCGTCGCGTCATCACGCTCGCGTTCAGCGACATGGTGATGGAGACCGGCCTCGGTGCCATCGACCTCCAGGGTCGTCAGGTCGAGCTCTCCGAGAAGCTGCGCGAGTTCGTGCAGGAGCGCGTCGACGACGAGTTCGGGCTCGAGGTCACCTCGGTGACCATGAACATCTCGCTGCCCGACGAGATCACCCAGGCCATGACCCGTGGCGTCGCCGCCGGTGTCGAGGCAGGCGGCTACGCCCACAACGTCGGTGACGTCAACCGTCTCCAACAGGTCCGAGCCGCCGATGCGATGCTCGCCGCCGCCGAGAACCCGGGTGGGGGAGTCATGGGCGACGCCATGGGCATGGGGATGGGCATCGCGATGGCGGGCCAGATGGCCAACCAGTTCGGCGGCGCCATGGGCGGCGGTCAACAAGCCGCCCCCGCAGCGGCCCCGGCCGCCGCCGCTCCGCCGCCACTGCCGGGTCAGGTGCTCTACCACGTCGAGGCCAACGGGCAGTCGACGGGGCCCTACAACATGCAACAGCTCCAGGCCGGCGTAGCCAACGGCCAGGTCAACGCGTCGACCCTCGTGTGGACCAACGGCATGGCCGAGTGGGCTCAGATGTCCGCGGTGCCCGCCCTCGCGCCACTCTTCGCGGCACCGCCACCGCCGCCGACTGCCGGTGGCACCCCGCCGCCACCTCCGACGCCGCCTGCGCCTCCGGCCGACGACGCCTGAGCCGATGGAAGAGTTCGACGACCGCACTCCTCCCGAACCGCCGCCGCCACCTCCGCCACCGCCGCCCTCCGAGGCGCCCGGAGCGATGGCCGCGCCGCCCCCACTCCCGAGCGAGGCGCCGCGTCCGGAGGCGACGTTCCCGGACGACGACGGGGCTCCCGATGACGGGGGCGTCGCCGAGATCCGACGTCGGGCGATGCTGCACAAGACCGAACAGACCCGCACCTACCCCTGCCTGCAGTGCGGCGGCGAGTTGGTGTTCGACATCGGGGTCCAACAGCTCAAGTGCCCGCATTGCGGCAACGTGCAGGACATCATCGAGGACGAGGACAACATCGTCGCCGAGCAGGATTTCCGCGCCGCGATCGAGGCATTGCGCAGCGGGGCGATCGGCCACGACGATGCCAACGTGGCCGGCGACAAAGAGGTCGTGTGCCAGAACTGCGGCGGGCACACCACGTTCAACGGATCGCTGACCGCGACCCGCTGCCCGTACTGCGCCACGCCGATCCAGCGCGACGACGTCCACGATGCTCCCGCACGCCTGCCCGTCGACGGCGTCTTGCCGTTCCGGGTCGACGAGAAGACGTCGAAGGCGGCGATCGACAAGTGGATCAAGAGCCGCTGGTTCGCTCCCAACGAGTTCAAGAAGTACAGCACCACGGGATCGTTCACGAGCGTCTACGCCGCGTACTTCACCTACGACGCACTCACCACCACGCAGTACCGAGGGCAACGAGGCGACAACTACACCGTGACCGTCGGCAGCGGCGACAATCGCCGGACCGAAACCCGCACGCGTTGGTCCCCCGCGTGGGGAACGGTGCGCGACGACTTCGACGACGTCCCCGTTCTCGCCAACGAGGGGTTCGAACGCCGTCGGATGGATGCGCTCGAGCCGTGGCCGACCGGCGAAGCGAAGGCGTTCAGCGCCGAGTACATCGCCGGCCACCTGTGTCGTACCTACGACCACGACGTCGAGGAGTGCTTCGGGCCTGCCAAGAAGCGGATGGACTCCGAGATCGAACGGACGATCCGGCGAGACATCGGTGGCGACAAGCAGCGCATCTCGTCGCGGTCGACCCACTTCGACCAGTTGAGCTACAAGCACCTGCTACTGCCGATCTGGTTGCTCACGGTGATCTACCAGCAGAAGCCGTTCCAGGTGTTCATCAACGGGATGACCGGCGAGGTCCAGGGGCAACGCCCGTGGAGCAAGGTCAAGATCGCGTTCGCCGCCGTGGCTGCATTGATCGTCATCGGCATCCTGATCGCCGTGTTCGGGTCGTCGGGAGCCGAACAGCGATGACCGCGATCGTCGCGATCGGGATCGCGGTCGCGGCCGTCGTGGCATACATCGCGCTGCGCAATGTCCAGGACTTCTCCGACGCGAACGAGATCGTGCCCGGCGTGAAGACCAACGCTCCCAAGGGGTGGGCCGGCGCCCACTCGCCCGAAGCGCGGATGCACCGTCGTCTCCGGGACGCAGTCGCCGCGCTGCAGGCGAACGCGTCGCTCGACGACCCAGCGATGGCTCCGGTGCGTTCGTCGATCGAGGAGCAGGCGATCGGCGTCGATGAGCGTCTGATCGCCGCAGCCGCTCTCCCCAAGCAGCACCGGGAAGAGCCGCTGCGACAGGTCGACAAGGCCGTGCACGCGATCGAGAGCGCCGTGGCAGGCGTCGTCGAGTTGCGGGGTCCGTCGATGGGAGCGATCGACCAGGGTCTCGAGGACGTCCGTGCCCGCATGCTCAACGTCGAGGCCGCACGGGCCGAACTCGAGGCATTGTCGCAGCCGTCGTCGACATTCGATGCGATCCGCGAACACATCGAGTCGGAGGAAGCTGCGTCGCCGGCGACGGAGCCCCCGAGCGAGTCACCGGACGATCCGGTCGCCTGACGCGTCCACCGGGAGCGAAGACGCCGCCGGTAGCGTCTGCCCATGGCCGGATCCCATCTGCGCAGTGGTCGGCGCGGTCCCGGCCGAACGCTGATCCTCACGGCGATCGTCGCGCTGCTGGTGGGGCTGCTCGCCGGCGGTGGGGCGACGCTCGTCCTCCTCGAATCCGACGACGACACCAGCGTCGAGACTGACGACATACCGACGGACGCCGAACGCGGAAGCGCCGCGGCGGAGCCCGACGCGACCACGGCCAGCCCTCCCGGATCGATCACGCTCGCGTTCGCCGGCGACATCAACGTCGAGCATTCGCTCGCCACACGACTCGAGAACGATCCGGAGGGCTTCGTCGGACCCTTCGCCGACCTGCTGCGAGGTGCCGACCTCGCAGTCGGCAACCTCGAAGCAGCGCTCGTGACCGGGGGGACACCGCTCGACAAGGAGTACACGTTCCGGGCGCCGCCGTCGGTGATCGACGCGCTGGTGGCCGGTGGCTTCGACGTGCTCAGCGCGGCGAACAACCACGCGATGGACTACGGGCGTGAAGGGCTTCCCGAATCGATCGCTCTCAAGCGGTCACGCGCCGACGGCGCGATCATCGGGATCGGAGAGGACGAGGACGAGGCCTACGCCCCGTACGTCGCCGACGTCGGTGGCCACACCGTCGCGATCATCGCCACCACCGGCGCGGGCGACGTCGACCTGATCGAGAGTTGGACCGCGACGGTCGACCAGGGCGGTGTGGCATCGGCCTCGCGTTCCGATCGATTGGTCGAGGAGGTGGTCGCCGCTCGCGCGGTGGCCGACACCGTCGTCGTGTACCTGCACTGGGAGACCGCGGCGGAGATGTGTCCGAACACCGACCAACAGGACCTGGCAGCGGAACTCTCCGACGCCGGCGCCGACCTCATCATCGGCACCGGCGCACATCGGGTACAGGCGGCCGGGCGGCTCGGCGATTCGTTCGTCGGCTACGGCCTCGGCAACTTCTTGTTCGGTGCGGTCAGCGACGAAGCTCGTATGACCGGTGTCCTGCTCGTCGAGGTCAGCGGCCGTAGGGTCCTCGGATACGAGTGGCGGCCCGGGCGCATCGACGATCGGGTCCCGATCCCACTCGAGGGTGACGAGGCGGCGTCGGCGGTCGATGCGTGGGACGGCCTCCGGGACTGCACCGACCTCACGGGTTGATCAGCGGGCTGTCCAGCCCCCATCGACGGCGATCGTCTGACCGGTGATGTACGTGCCGGAGTCCGATGCGAGCAGCAGGAGCGGGCCGTCCAGTTCCTCGAGCTCGCCGGCGCGGCCGAGAAGCGTGTTGCGGCGGATGTAGCGGAGGCCGGCGTCCTCGCCGACGAACATGGCCTCGGTCAGCTCCGTCTCGAAGTAGCCCGGGGCGATCGCGTTGACGCGGATGCGGTGCTTGGCCCATTGAGCGGCGAGCTCTCGCGTCAGGTTCACGAGTCCGCCCTTCGACGCGGCGTACGCCGCTTGCGCGTTCGGGGCGGCAGCGACGAGTCCGTGCACGGACGAGATGTTGATGATCGATCCGCCGGATTCCTGCACGATCATCTGGCGCGCCGCCGCCGACGCGAGGACGAAGCAGGCGTTCATGTTGATGTCGACCACGCGACGGAATTCGCCCGGATCCTGGTGTTCGGCGGGGGTGACGGCGTCGGTCGTGCCTGCGTTGTTGATGACGATGTCGACGTGGCCGGACTCCTCGACCGCCCGGTCGACCAGGTCGGTGATCTGGTCGTCGTCGGAGACGTCACATCCCGCCGCACGGATCCGATCGTGGGTCGAGGCCAGTTCCTCGAGCCGGTCCACCCGTCGGGCGGCGGCGTAGACCGTGGCCCCGTGTTCGGCCAGTACCTGGCTGAACCGGTGGCCGATACCACTCGATGCGCCGGTGACGATGGCGACCTTGTCGTCGAGTCGGAAACCGGGTGTGGCGATACTCATGGCCACGTTTCTACCGGCTCGGAACACGGTCGAACGGGTCGCCTACTGTCACGCTCTCGCCCCCGCATCCGACGCAGAAGGACAGTTCGCGCAATGGGTACACCGCAGGAATCCCCCGAGCTCTTCGACCTCCGGATGAGTGAGTCCGCTCGTCCGCTGATGGAGCGGGTGACCCGGTTCCTCGAAGACGTCGTCGCTCCGATGCAGGAGGAGTTCTTCGCGCTCGAGGGCGACAAGCCCGACCGTTGGAGCTACGCGCCGGGCCAACTCGAGTTGCTCGACGCCGCCAAGGCGAAGGCCCGAGAAGCCGGGCTCTGGAACTTCTTCCTGCCGGACTCCGAGGTCGGCGGGCTGACCAACCTCGACTACGCCTACATCGCGGTCGAGCTCGGCAAGTACCCGCTGGGGTCGGAGAGTCTGAACTGCTCGGCACCGGACACCGGCAACATGGAGGTGCTCGAGCGGGTCGGTACGCCAGAGCAGAAGAAGCAGTGGCTCGAGCCGTTGCTGAACGGCGAGATCCGATCGGCGTTCGCCATGACGGAGCCCGACGTCGCCAGCTCCGATGCGAAGAACGTGCAGCTCTCGGCCGTGCGCGACGGCGACGAGTACGTGTTGAACGGGGAGAAGTACTACATCTCCGGCGCCGGCGACCCTCGATGCAAGATCATGATCGTCATGTGTCGGACGAGCCCGGACGCGGCGGCACACAAGCAGCAGTCCCAGATCCTCGTGCCCATGGACACCCCTGGTGTCGAGATCCTCGGCCCCATGCACGTGTTCGGCCACGACGACGCGCCGCACGGCCACATGCACCTGCGGTTCACCGATGTCCGCGTCCCCGCGGAGAACATGCTGCTCGGCGAGGGTCGTGGCTTCGAGATCAGCCAGGTTCGCCTCGGCCCTGGCCGCATCCACCACTGCATGCGGAGCATCGGTGCCGGCGAGAAGGCGCTCGAGATGATGATCCGCCGGGCAAAGTTCCGCGATGCCTTCGGCAAGCCGATCCTGAGCCTCGGCAAGAACATGGAGACGGTCTCGCGGGCTCGGATCGAACTCGATGCATGCCGCCTCATGGTCCTCAAGGCCGCCAAGGCGATGGACGTGCTCGGCAACCAGGAAGCACGGGTCTACGTCAGCGCCGTGAAGGCGATGGTGCCCGAGAAGGTCTGCGACATCATCGACCAGGCCATCCAGGTGCACGGCGCGACGGGTGTGTCGCAGTGGACCCCGCTCGCGGCCATGTACACGGGGCAACGGACGCTCCGCCTGGCCGATGGTCCCGACGAGGTGCACCACTTCGTCGTGGCGCGCCACGAGGCGGGCCGCTACAGCGAGCCCGCCCCGGCACGTTCCGAGTCCGGCGGCGACGCGATCTTCGCCGGCCCGTGAGTCAGCCGCAGCAGGCGTTGGCGGCGGCGCTGACCACCTCGTTCTCGAGTTGGTCGGCGTCGCCCTTCTTGACGTACCACTCCCACCGGGTGTCGTCCGGGCCGTCGACCCAGGTCTCGGTCTTCTCGGCGTAGCAGCACACGGTGTCGTCGACGCCGGTGGTCTCGAGCCCCTGGTCGGTGAGGCGTGCCTCGGCAGCGGTGACCTCGTCGGCGGTCTCGGTCTCGACGCCGAGGTGGTTGATCGTGCCGCCCGTGGTGTTCTCGAACAGCACGAGCTTGAGCGGCGGGTCGGCGATGGCGAAGTTGGCGTAGCCGGGCTTCACCTTGACCGGCTCGGTGGCGAACATCTTCGTGTAGAAGGCGATCGACTCGTCGAGGTCGGTCACGTCGAGGGCGAGTTGCAGGCGCATTGGGTCACTCCGTGTCGGTGCTCTTGGTTGATGTATCGATGGTCATCGAATCGATGACCGTCGATACCGTGACAGACCAATCGATCTCTGTCAATATGACGTCGTGGATTGTTGCCCGCCGCTGCACTCGCCACTCGACGAGGACGACGCCGTCGAACTCGCGGCCGTCCTCAAGGCGCTGGCCGACCCGGCGCGCCTGCGGTTGCTGAGCATCATCGGTTCGGCGAGCGACGGTTGGGCGTGCGCGTGCGACCTGCACGAGCCGCTCGACCGCTCCCAGCCCACGGTCAGTCATCACCTCTCGACGCTGGTCAAGGCCGGGCTGGTCGAACGAGAGCAGCGAGGCAAGTGGGCGTGGTTCCGCGTCCGCCCCGAGCGCATCGATGCCGTCCGGCAAGCGCTCGACCTCGGGACGCTGCCGATCAGCGGCTGAGCCGCTCCCGCAGCACGGCCTTTTGCACCTTGCCCATCGCGTTGCGCGGGAGCTCGTCGACGGCGACGTAGCGACGGGGGTGTTTGAAGCGAGCCAGCGCCACATCGCACGCCGCTCGCATGGCGTCCTCGCCGGACCCGCCGACCACTGCAGCCACCACCGACTCGCCGAAGTCGGGGTCTGGAATGCCGACCACGGCCGACTCCTCGACGCCGTCGACAGCGTCGAGCACGTCCTCGATCTCCTTGGGGTAGATGTTCAGACCGCCCGAGATGATCAGGTCGCTCTTGCGGCCGGCAAGGGTCAACCGGCCGTGCGCGTCGAGCGAGCCGACGTCCCCGGTGACGAACCAACCGTCGCCCGTCGTGGCCTCCGCTGTCTTGTGGGGCATGCCCCAGTAGCCGAGGAAGCACCCGTCACTCGTCACTTCCACGATGTCGTCCAGGCCGATCCGGAGATCGACGCCGGGCAGCGGGAACCCGACGGTGCCGGGCACGCGCTCACCGTCGTAGGGATTCGAGGTGAGGATCATCGTCTCGGTCATGCCGTACCGCTCGACGATCCGGTGGCCGGTCCGGGATTCGAACTCCTCGTGCCGGTGAGCGAGCAGGGGCGCGGACCCCGACGTGAACAGTCGCATCCCGGCGCAGTCCGAGACGCCGAGATCGGTCTGATCCAGGAGGCGGTGATAGTGCGTCGGGACGCCCATCATCACGGTCGACCGGCCGAGATCCTCCACGATGGCGTCGGGGTCGAACCCGGCGTGGAATCGGACGGCGGCGCCGGCGAGGAACGCACAGTGCAACGCGACGAACAGTCCGTGGACATGGAAGACCGGGAGCACGTGGACCAACACGTCGTCGGGGGAGAATCGCCATGCGTCGTGCAGCGCCCGGGCGTTCGAGACGAGGTTGTCGCAGGACAGCATCGCGCCCTTCGAGCGCCCGGTGGTGCCCGACGTGTAGAGCATCGCTGCCCAGTCGGCGCCCGTCCGGTCGACGATCTCGTGGTCCGGTGACGCGTCACCCAGGGAACCGAGCACCCCCTCGTCGACGAAGAGCGCAGCGGCGGCATCGGTGACGAACCCGTCCACCTCCCGATCGGTGTAGGCGGTGTTGAGCGGGACATACACCGCTCCGGCGCGCAGGCACGCGAGGTAGAGCGCCACGGCGTCAACCGATTTGGTGACCTGCACCACCACTCGGTCGCCGACCTGCACGTCGTGCGATCGGAGCCCGCCGGTGAGGACGGCGGCGCGTGCGCCCAGGTCGCCGTAGGTGACGACGGTCCCGTCGTCGAGCAGCAGGCAGGGTCGATCCGGGTCGACGCTCGCCGTGCCGAAGAGGAGGTCGTAGACCGAACGAGCAGAGGTGTCCATCCCGCCCATCTTCCACCAGCGCCCCGGCATCGCACGACCGGGACGGAACTGGCAGGATGCCCCGCATGACGATCGTCCACACCAGCAACTATCCCGACGTCGAGATCCCCGACATCACCATCACCGAACTGGTCCTGCGCCGCGCCGAGGAACTGGCCGACAAGCCCGCGATCAGCGATGCCGAGAGCGGCCGCGGCTACACCTTCGGTGAACTGTCGCACGCGATCAAGTCGTTCGCCGGCGGACTCCAGGCCAAGGGCTTCGGTGTCGGCGACACGTTGGCGGTCATGGCGCCGAACGTGCCCGAGTACGCGGTCGTCTTCCACGGCGTCGCCGTCGCCGGTGGGACCAACACGACTCTCAACCCCACCTACACCGCGGACGAGATCCGCCATCAGCTCCAGGACTCGGGCGCGACGCTGCTCGTCACGATCGAGATGTTCCTCGAGACGGCGACGGCTGCGGCCGAGGGCACCGAGGTCACCGAGATCATCACCCTCGAGGGAATCGAGGGCACGACGCCCCTCGCATCGGTCATGGGGGACCCCATCGAGCAGGTGCCGGTCGACGCTGCCGACCATGTCGTCGTCCTGCCCTACTCCTCGGGGACCACCGGGCTGCCCAAGGGTGTGATGCTCACGCATCGCAACCTGGTCGCCAACATCGTCCAGTGCGAGCCACTCTTGCGCTACGACGCCGACGATGTCGCCGTGGCCGCGCTGCCGTTCTTCCACATCTACGGCATGCAGGTGCTGATGAACGGTCTCCTCGCCAACGGCGTGCGCGTGCTGTCGATGCCTCGCTTCGATCTCGAGGTCGCCCTGAAGACGATCCAGGAGGAGAAGGTCACGTGGTTCTTCGCCGTGCCGCCGATGGTGCTCGCCTTCGCCAAGCATCCCCTCGTCGATCAGTACGACCTGTCGTCGCTCAAGACCGTGTTCTCCGGCGCAGCACCCCTCGGCGGCGAGCTCGCCCAGGAGGCGGCCGATCGCATCGGCTGTGAGGTGGTCCAGGGCTACGGGATGACCGAGCTCTCGCCCGTCTCCCACGCCACGCCGCCCGGCAACTTCAAGGCCGGCTCGTCGGGTCTGACCGTGGCGAACACCGAGTGCCGGCTCGTGTCGGCCGACGGCGAGGACCAGGACGTGGGCGGTCGTGGCGAGCTGTGGGTCCGAGGCCCGCAGGTCATGAAGGGGTACCTGAACAATCAGGCCGCCACCGACGACACCATCGACTCGGACGGTTGGCTCCACACGGGCGACGTTGCCGAGATCGACGAGAACGGCCACGTCTCGATCGTCGATCGCGTCAAGGAGTTGATCAAGTACAAGGGCTTCCAGGTGCCTCCGGCAGAGCTCGAGGCGCTGCTCCTCACCAACCCGAAGATCGCCGACGTCGCCGTGATCGGCGTCCTCGACGACGAGGCCGGCGAACTCCCCAAGGCGTTCGTCGTCGTCGCTCCCGGTCAGGAGCTCTCGGCCGAGGACGTCCAGGAGTTCGTGGCCGACAAGGTGGCGAGCTACAAGAAGATCCGGATCGTCGAGTTCATCGACGAGATCCCGAAGTCGGCGTCGGGGAAGATCCTTCGTCGCTTCCTGCGCGACGGCCAGGAGTGACCCGCAGCGGCAACATGGCCGCTGACGCCAACCCCCGACCCACCCGCCCGGCCGCCTTGGCCGGGCGGGCGAGGTCTCGGAGCTTGGGCCCGCCGATGAACCCGCGACGGACGAAATAGACCCACAGCGTCGCTCCGATGACGGCCATCACCGCGAGGACAGCGCTGTATGCCCATGGTTCCTGCAGTTCGGGCATGTTCTCGAAGTTCATGCCGTAGATGCCGGCGATGAGTGTCAGGGGCATGAAGATCGCCGAGAAGACGGTGAGCACCTTCATCACCTCGTTCATCTTCTCGGCGGCGGCACCGCGGTAGGTGTCGAGCACGGTGGCCACCATCTGGTGGGCGCTGTCGAGAGAGTCGACCATGTGAGTGTGATGGTCGATGGCGTCCGACAGGTCGCGACGGGTCGGGTCGTCCAGGTCGCGCATCGTGCGGGCGAGGATGTCGAGCGTTCGTCTCTGGGGCCCGAGCACCCGGCGGAGCAGGGCGATGTCACGACGCAGCGCATGGATGTCGGGCAGCACCGACGGGTCGCCTTCGACCGCCTCGTCCTCGAGGTCGAGCACCTGGCCGTCGAGATCGTCGAGGATCGGCAGGTAGCGCTCGCCCACGAACTCGGCGAGGCGAGCGACGAGGTGCGTGGGACCCGTCACCCGGAATGCAGGCCGCTGGATGCGGTCGAAGACATGGTCGATGCTCTGCAACGGCTCCTCGTGGACCGACACGACCCAGTCCTCGCCCACGAGGAAGTCGACCTCGACGGTGCGCATCGCCCGGTCGTCGACGGCGAGGCCGTAGAGCACGAGCAACCAGTGGTGTTCGAGCACCTCGACGCGTGGGAACTGGGCCTCGACGAGATCGTCACGGGCCACCCGGTCGAGTTCGAGGAGTCGGCCGATCTCGACGATCTCGTCGTCGGTGGGATCGGTGACGTCGAGCCAGGTCCACCCCTCGTCGTGCATGCGCAGACCGTCGTTCTCCCGGACCGTGCGGGTCCCGTCGGGGGCGATGTGGACGGTGCGGTGCATGATCCGAGCGTACGAGCCATCCGGTCCCGACATCGGCGACCCACCGTCATCCCGGTACGGTTCCGGGCCACCTCGACGATGGACAAACTGTGACCGACACCCCGCCACCTCCGCCGCCACCACCTCCGGGAACCGGGGGAGCAGGGATGCCGCCCGGGCCACCGACCGGCCCTCCCACCACCCCGCCCACGACTGCATCGCCATGGACTGCCCCGGGAGGCGCGGCACCGCCCACCGGGCCGCCGTCCGGCCCGATGCCGGGGGAGGAGTTGGCGCTTCCCGACCGTCGCCGCTGGCTGGTGATCGTCGCCGTCATCGGTGTCCTGGTGCTCCTGATCGGGAGCGTCGCCTACGTCGCCGGAGACGACGGAGACGACGAAGGTGACGATTCGGCCACGCCTGCGGCCTCGACCACGACCGAGCCCGCAGACGTCGATGGCGACGACCAACCGGCGCCGACCGACCCCACCGATCCTCCGCCGGCCGAGCCGGTGGACCCCGAGGAGTTCCTGGCGCTGGTCGACGAGCTCGAGGCGTACGTCGCCGAGGCGCGCGAACTCGAGTGGCAGTCCGAGGTCGACGTCGAGTTGCTGGGCGACGCCGAGTTCGAGGCCCGCCTGCTCGAGGACTTCGAGGAGGACGCCGAGGAGATCGCCGACGCCGAGTTGTTCTATCGGGCGCTCGGTCTGCTCACGGGCGAGCGTTCGTTGCTCGACGAGTTGCGCGCCATCTACTCGTCGGGCGTGCTGGGCTTCTACGACACCGAGACCGACGAGCTGGTGGTCCGCGGGACCAGCGCGACTCCGTACGTCCAACAGACGATCGTGCACGAACTCGTCCACGCCATCGACGATCAGAACTTCGAGTTGTTCCGTCCCGACTACGACGACCGAAAGGACGAGGTCTCCGTCGGCTTCGGGGCAACCGTCGAAGGCAACGCCCGGCGGGTCGAGAACCAGTGGATGAGCGAGCAGCCGTCCGAGTTCCGTGACGAGGCCGCCGCCGAGGAGCAAGCCTTCGGTGACGCGATCGACCTCGACGCGTTCCCCGAGATCCTGTTGTTCCAGATCGGCGCGCCCTACCAACTGGGGGAGATCTTCGTCGGCCAGTTGGTCGGCGACGGCGGGGAGCGTTCGGTCGACGCGGCGTTGACCGACCCGCCCGACACCTCCGAGCAGTTCTTGTTCCCGGACCGCTACCTCGACCGCGAACCCCGCGTCGACGTGCCCGTTCCGCCGGCCGAGGGCGAGGTCGTCGACGACTTCGTCGTCGGTGCCTTGTTCCTGTTCGGGTTGTTCACCACCGACGGTGCCCCCGTCAACCAGACCGACGCGGTCCGGGCGATCGACGGCTGGGGCGGGGACTGGGCGGTCGTGTGGACCGACGGTGACCTGGCCTGTGTCCGGGCCGATTTCGTGGGAGACACCGACGACGACACCGGTGAACTCGAGGATGCGCTGGAGACGTGGTCCGACGAGCGCGGCGTCGGCCAGGTCTCCCGCACCGACGATGGGCGGGTCCGTCTCGAGAGTTGTGCGTCGTCCTCGGGAGCGGTGCCGCCCCAGGTCTGAGACCGGCGCGGCTCAGAACTGGCCGATGACCTCGTCGCCGTATTTGGCGAGTGCGTCGGCGGTGTCGCCCCAGAACGCGAACGCCGGGACCATGACCCGGTCGACGCCGATGTCCTCGAGGCCCTTGACGGCATCGACAGCGCCGCCGCCGATGGTCATCCCGCCGGCGGTGAACTCGATGGCATCGGGGTCGCGACCGTGCTCCGTGGCCGTGTCGCGAGCGATGGCATAGCTCCGGCTGAGTTCATCGAGGTTGCCCTTGCCGGGGAAGAAGCCATCTCCCAGGCGTCCCGCCCGCCGTGCGGCGATGTCGGTGTGGCCGCCGACGTGGATCGGCACCGACCCGCCGACCGGGCTCGGGAGCGAGATGCAGTCGTCGAAGTTCGTGAAGTCGCTGTGGTGTGACGCCTTGTCCCCCGACCACAGGGCGCGCATGGCTGCGATGTGATCGTCGGTGCGCTTGCCCCGCTCGGAGAACGGGACGCCGATGGCGTCGAACTCCTCCTCGAGCCAGCCGACCCCGATGCCGAGTTCGAGGCGTCCGCCGCTCAGATGGTCGAGCGTCGCTACCTCCTTGGCCAGCACGACGGGGTTGCGTTGCGGGACGATCAGGATCCCCGTCGCCAGACGGATGGTGGATGTGGCGCCGGCCACGAAGCTGAGCCAGACCAGCGGGTCGGGGATCGGCGACTCCTCGGGCCCGGGCATCTTGCCGCTCGGGTCGTAGGGGTACGTCGATTCGTACCCGGATGGCACGACGACGTGTTCGACCGTCCACAACGACTCGAACCCGGCCTCTTCGGCGGCGCGAGCCATGGCGGCGGCTGCGGGGCCATCGCTGAAGGGACCGGTGTTGGCGAAGATGATTCCGAACTTCATGGGCCGGACCATAGACGCGGGCGGCACTTCTTGACCGACGGGTCAGGCCGACGGCCGATGAACGGCTCGTCCACGCCCGCGAGGGTGATGCGTTCCATGCGCTGGACGGGCGGTGCGACGGCCTCGAAGCCACGACCGACGCTGACTCCTACGTCACGGCTCACCGGGCTGCGGGCTGAGCGCCCAGCGAGTTTCCGCGTCGGTACGAGCCGTGAGTGGGGGACTCGAAGCGCCACGTCGGAGCGACTTCCTGATAACGGAGCCGCCCTCGATTTCGAGTACTGCTGGACGACGGACCGCGATACCCGGCAGTAGGTGGTACGGCGGTTGTAACAGATTGATACAGTCTGCGGGGTGCCCCACAGCGATGTGACCATCAGCTACGACGAGGCGATGGCTGTCTGCCTCCTCCTCGCCGAAGCTGCCGACGCAGTGGTCGACGATGACCAGCTGCGGGACACGTGGGCCGAGGAAGCTCGACTCATGATCGAACTCGTCCTGAACCGGACCGACGACTGAGAGCAGCCACGATGGCGACCACCACCAAGACCGAATCGACGCAGGCCAACCTCCTGAAGCTGGTTCGCTACGCCGCGGACAACGCTGATGCCGCTTCGAGCAAGCGCGACGCAGCCATCCGGGAGGCGCATCGCGCTGGCTCCTCGTTGCGCGAGATCGCTGAAGCAAGTGGCATCTCACACATGACCGTGAAGCGCGTCGTCGAGCGAACGACGGAATAGCAGGACCGATCAACCATTCTCCGGTGGCGTCGGGGCGCGCGATCCGGCACTTCTTGGTGCGGCAACCTTCAGCTCCATTCTCGACGTCGTGGGC
>JAPKDO010000064.1 GCA_028822535.1 Acidimicrobiales bacterium | reverse complement strand
GGCCGCCGAAGGAGAGCAGGAGGACGGCGTCGTAGGTGCTCACTCGTCGAGCAGGTCGACGCGGGCGTCGATCTCCTCCGAGCGTGTGGCGAGGTCGCGGAGGCGTTCGTCGAGGTCTCCCTCGCGATCGCAGTTGAGTCCGACGGTCTCGGCGTCCGAGACCCACTGGCCGACCGGTTCGTCCAGCGACACGTCTGGTGTCGGGATCACGTCGGCCCGGCGATTGCGGACGTCGCCGAGGAACTCCCCACAGGCGTCGGTCCCCACGCTGTCGGTCGCGACGTCTTCCGGGACCAGGTCGCGCAGTTCGGACCAGTCCTCGGTCCATTCGGCCAGTTCCGGGCGATCGGCGTCGTCGTCGCCGCACGCCGCCAAGGGCAGGACCGTCGTCACCGACGCGACGATGACCAATCGCAGGAGAGACTTCGGACGGCGGGACACGACAACTCGAATCCTATGGTCGACAATGACGGATGTGACCCTCTCCATCGAGCCACTCCGCTGCGGCACGCTCACCGCTGCCCGTTCCATGTTCGAGACCGGTGCCGACGACGCCCCGATCGAACTCCCGGTTCCTGCGTGGCTGATCCGCCACGACGGCGACACGGTGTTGTTCGACACCGGCATGCACTCGGATCTGACCGGCCCGGGCGAGTTCTCCGACGCGGTCGGGTTGTTCTTCGATGTCGGTCTCGAGGCCGACGATCTCGTCGACGCGCGGCTGCGCGATGTCCAGGTCGACCCGTCCGATGTCGACCTGGTCGTCTTGTCCCATCTCCATTTCGACCACACGGGGGGCTTGGCGCTCGTGCCCGACGCCCGCGTGGTCGTCCAGCGCGACGAATGGGCGGCCGGCGCCGACGGCGAACTCGCCGGGGCCAACAGCTTCCGTCAGGCCGAGTACCAACTCGGCCACGACGTGGTCCTCGCCGACGGTGAGCACGATCTGTTCGGTGACGGCCGTGTGACCTGCATCCCGACGCCGGGCCACACGCCCGGCCACCAGTCGCTCCGCGTGCGGCTCGCCGACCGGGAGATCGTCCTCGCGGCCGACTGTGCCTACTTCGACGCCACGCTCGACGGCGGCCCGCTGCCGCCGATCGGTCACGACCACGACCAGCACGCGCGCAGCCTCGAACGCCTCCGGTCGATGAAGGCGGCGGGGGCAACCGTCGTGCCCGGTCACGACCGCGACGTCTTCGACGCGCTGCCGTCCCGCATCAGCTGACGACCGGTCCGATCGACGTCGTCTGGGAGACTCGTCCGGTGACCGACGTCCTCTTCATCTGCACCGGCAACGCTGCTCGATCGGTGATGGGTGGCGTGTCGTTGCACGCTCGCCGACCCGACCTGGCGATCGAGACCGCGGGGACGCTCGTGGTCGACGGCCAGCCGATGAGCATCCGGACCCGCGCGGCGATCGAAGGCGTCGGCCACCCGTTGCCGCGCCACGCCAGCCGGCAGGTCGAGCCGATCGACCTCGACCGCGCTGCGCTGGTCGTCGCGCTCGCGCCGGAGCACGTCGAGTGGGTCCGGCGGACGCACTCGACGGCTGCCGATCACACGGTCACGTTGCTGCGCCTGGTCCGCGACCTGAAGCCGGCCGACGGTGGATCGATCCGCGACCAGGTCCTGGCACTGGGCGCCGGTGACGCCGAGTTGGGCGACTGGGAGGAGGTCGTCGATCCCGGCGGTGGCGAGATCGATGTGTTCGCCGAGTGCGCCCGTCAGATCGACGGGCTGATCGAGGACCTGGCGCCCCGCCTCGCGTCGGGCACGCTCAGCTGACGTTGCGGAGGTGGCCGTGCTCGTTGAGGCTCACGAGCGAACGGTGGCCACGGCTCGAGGCGCGCACGCGCGTGACGCCGGTGTAGGCGGGTTGGAAGACCATGTACTGCTCGAGCCCGAGAACGTGACCGACATAGGCGTTCATCACGCCGCCGTGGCACACGACGACGGCGGTTCTCGACGGGTTCGCCTCGATGATGCGGTCCATCGCCTCGACGACGCCCGCCTGGAACTCGACCGGATCGACGCCCTCGTCCGAGAAGTACCCGCCGGCCAACATCTCGGTCCATCGCGGGTCGCCCTCGGCCTTCAGCTCCTCGATCGGGACATAGGCCTCGCTGTCCTTGTCGTACTCCGACACGCCATCCTCGACGAGGACATCGAGTCCGGTGACCTCGCCGATCGGGCCGGCGGTCTCGCGCGCCCGATTCATCGGACTCGTGTAGAGCGTGTCGATGCCCTCGGGTGCGAGCCACTCGGCGACCGCGCGGGCCTGCCGGACCCCGGTCTCCGACAGCGACGGGTCCGCCGCCCGGCCGACCACCTCGACCCGCTGGGCAACGCGTGACGGACGATCAGCAGGTCCACGACGACTCCACGTCACCCAGCCTGCCCCACCCCGAACCACCCCCACGAGCTTCCTGGTCCCTGAATCGGCGCTCAGGTGTCGAAACGGGGACCCAGAACGATCAGGTGATCCGGAGGTCGTCGGAGTCGGGGGACCGGGTCCAGTCCCAGTAGTGGTCGGCGATGGCCGGTGCGATCTGGAACTCACTGGCGCCGGCGCCGATCAGCGCCACGCGCTTGCCGGTGAGGTCGATGTCGTGATCCCACAGCGCCGAGTGGCACGCCGGTCCGGCGAAGGTGTCGATGCCGTCGATGTCCGGCTGCTGGGAGAAGAACTCGGTCCAGTGGTCGGCAGGCTCGAACGAGTAGCAGCAGAAGTGGTTCCCCACGTCGACCCGGGCGCCCGGGTACTGCTTCTCGAACCACGTCCCTCCGACGCCGGCGTCTTCTCGATCACGGTGTAGGGGACGCCGACTTCGCGCCGAGGCGGACGGCGGCCGACAGCCCCGACATCCCACAGCCGACGTCGGACCAGTCGACCCGGCGTGGGTCGGTGCCGGCGAGGTCGAGTTCTTCGAGCGTCATCGGCACGTATTCGTCGGGCACGGGCTCGCACACGAGCCACGCCATCATCTCCTGGACGAGGTCGGCGGACGGTGGCGGAGGCAGTTCGCACCCGCCGTCGCGGTAGGAGTAGATGACCTCGAGCGCTCGGCGCGCACGCGTGCCTTCGTCTCCTCGTCCATGAATCCCTGCACCTCGTTGAGGAACAGGCCGGCGGGGCGGGTGTCGCCGCGGATCCACGACGGATCGCCCGTCATGTGGACCATCGACATCAACGTCGGGATGCTGACGTCCCGGGCGCGAACGTATCTGACGGTGTGTCAGATCGGCGGCGGCCGCCGGCCGGTCAGTTCTCGTGGAGCGCGACCGAGGTCGTCACCGAGTTCAGGAAGTCGAGGTCGACGTCGACGCCGATACCGGGACCGGTCGGGACCCGTACGGTGCCGTCCGACTCGAGGACGGCCGGCCGCGTGACGATGTCGCGGTGCCAGTAACGATCCGCCGCCGAGATGTCGCCGGGGAGTGTGAAGCCCGGCAGGGCCGCGAGCGCGAGGTTCGCGGCGCGGCCGATGCCGGTCTCGAGCATGCCGCCGTGCCAGACCGGGATGCCGGCGTCGACGCAGTGGTCGTGGATCGCCTTCCCGGCGAGATGGCCGCCGACCCGGCCCGGCTTGATGTTGACGATCGAGGTCGCGCCGAGGCGGATGGCATCCCTGGCGACGGCCTCGCCGACGATCGACTCGTCGAGGCAGACCGGCGTGTCGATGGCGGCGACGAGATCCACGTTGTCGACCAACAGTTCCTCGGGGTACGGCTGTTCGATCAACAACAGTCCGAACTCGTCGAGCGCCGCCAGGGGAGCGATGTCGTCGGGCGAGTACGCGGCGTTGGCATCGACCTGGAGCCCGAACTCGTCGCCGAACGTCGCCCGCAACGCCCGACACGGTTCGACGTCCCAGCCCGGCTTGATCTTGATCTTGATGCGGGCGTAGCCCTCCTGCAGGTGACGGTCGGCGGTGGCGACGAGGTCGGCGAGGGTGGGCAGGATGCCGATCGACACCCCGACGGGTACCCGGTCGACGGTCGCGCCGAGGTGGGTGGCGAACGACACCTCGGCCGCGCGGAGTTCGGCATCGAGCACGGCCATCTCGATCGCCGCCTTCGCCATGCGGTGTCCCTGCACCTCGGCGAGGGCATCGGCGACATCGGCGCCGTGTCCGACCCCGGCGGCGAACAGGCGAGGGAGCAGGTGGTCGCGGGTCACGTCCTCGCAGCCCTCCGTGTACTCACTCGAGTACAGCGGCTGCGTCCCGGCGACGCACTCACCCCACCCCTCGATCGGGCCGTCGGGACCGGTCGCCAGCGCCCGGACCAGGAGCACGTCTCGCACCGACCAGGTCCCGAACGAGGTCTGGAACGGGGTGGCGAGCGGCAGTTCGATCCGCCGCAGTTCGACGGCGTCGATCGTGATGCCGGTCGCAGGGAGTGTCGAGGTCATGGCTCCTCCGGGGTGAAGACGTAGCGGCCATCGGTGTCGAGAGCGGTGGGGCGCAGACCGTCCGCGAACGCGGCGACCATCGCTGCGCGCGTGTCGAGGCGCCAACGCAGGGCGGAATCGGGGTCGTCGACCCGCATCGCGGTGATGTCCTCCGGGGTGGCGATGCCGGTCGCGTCGCCCTGCGGCGTCGCCAGCGGACCGTCGAGGGCGCGACGCGTGCGGGGGCTCATGAGGTCCCACCACACCAACAGACGGTCGCTGGGTTGGCCGCGGTTGATGTCGTCGTCCATCTCGCCGTACAGGTTGAGCAGGTAGCGCGCTCCCACCGCGCCGAGGTGGTGGAGGTTGAAGCGGGCGTTCTCGCGGACCAGGGGATCGAAGGTCCACGACACGTGCTCGATGCCCCGCGCCAGACACCACTCGCGTTGGTGCCGTTTCAGGTCCCGTCCGATGCCGCGTCCGCGAGCCATCGGATCGACCGCGGCCAGGTGGGAGTGGAGGTGGAGGTCCGGGCCGTCGGGCGTGTCGTGGATGCCGACGAAGCCGGCACACATGCCGACGGGCTCCCCGTCGTCGAGCGCGACGCTGACGTACCACCCGGCGAAGGTCTGGGCCCGGGCGATCGGAAGGGTGACCGGCGGCGCGCCCCAGACGCGGTCGGCGAGCGAGAGGGCGCGGTCGACCTCGTCGTCCGTCCGTGCCAGCGCGATCTCCACCACCCGGCCAGTGTGGCCCACCCGGAACGCGGACTCAGGCGGGAGCGGCGGCTTCGAGCTCGGCGAGGGCCTTCTCGACGCCGTCGGCGATCTGGAACGGGTCGGGGACCGACTCGGGGCACGACATGAAGCCTGCAGCGTCCTGGCCGCTCATCTGTCGCATGTTCCGACTACCCCAGTATTCGAGGGAAACTACCGCCTCGGTGTCGGAGGCGTCGTTCAGAGACGGCCTGCGGCTCGGGCGGCTTCCTCGGCGGCCGTGACCTGTGACTCGACGATGTCGAGGCCGGCGTTCCAGAACGACGGGTCGGCCAGATCGCAGTCGACGATGCGCCCGAGTTCCTCGGGCCACTTCGACCCGCCCGCCGCCAACAGCTCGAGGTACTGCGGGACGAAGTCGGCGCCACGGGCCTCGTACTGGGCGTACACCGACAGGGCCAGGAGCTGTCCGTAGGCGTACGCGTAGACGTATCCCGGCGTCCCGATGAAGTGCGGGATGTAGCTCCACCAATCGCGGTAGCCCTCGCTCACCTCCATGGCGTCGCCGAAGAGGTCGAGTTGGGTGCGTTCCCAGTGGTCGCCGAAGTCGTCGGTCGACAGCTCGCCGACATCGCGCCGATGGGTGTGCACGGCGTCCTCGAACCGGTTCATCGACACCTGTCGGAAGACGGTGGCGATCGATCCCTCGACGTTCTGGGCCAGGAGCGCGAACCGGTCGGCGGGGTCGTCGGTCTCGGAGAGCAGCCGGTTGAACGTGACCGTCTCGCCGAAGACCGACGCCGTCTCGGCCAGCGTCAGGGGCGTCATCTGTTCGAAGATGCCCTGCGGTCGCGCCAGATAGCCGTGCAGCCCGTGGCCGAGTTCGTGGGCCAGCGTCATCACGTCGTTGGCGGTGGCGGTGTAGTTGAGGAACACGTACGGGTGATGGTTCGGGACCGTGTACGCGCAGAACGCTCCACCGCGCTTGCCGGGACGGGTGGGCGCGTCGATCCAGCCCTCGGTGAGGAAGCGATCGACGACCTCGGCGAGTTCGTCGGAGAACGACGCGTAGGCGTCGCGCACGATCGTCGTCGCCTCGTCCCAGCCGATGTGGCGGTCGGCCTCGGCCACCGATGCGTTGCGGTCGTAGTCGGCCAGCGTGTCGATCCCGAGCACGCCGGCCTTGAGCCGGTACCAACGCTGCGGGATGTCGTACCGGGCGACCACGGCGTCGACCAGCGCCTGGACCGACGCGTCGCTGGCCTCGTTCGACAGGTTCCACGAGCTGATCCACGACGGGTAGCCGCGCAGGTCGTCCTGGATCCGTCGGTCGGCGAGCAGCGTGTTGAACACGTACGCACGGGTCCGCAGGCCTGGCTGGAGTCCTGCGCTGACGGCAGCGGCCGCAGTGCGCCGCGTCTCCCGGTCGGGATGCATGAGTCGCGACAACGCAGCATCGAGGCTGACCGACTGCGTCGATCCGTCGTCACCGGGCAGGTCGACCTCGATCGACGACGTCTGTTCGGTGAAGAGACGGACCCACGCAGAGCGACCGGTGGGCTCGATGTTGGCGAGCAGCCGTTCCTCGATCTCGGACAGCACGTGGGGCTTGCCGGCGCGCACCGTCTCGAGATGGTGGCGGTAGGGCGCGAGCGCGTCGTCGTCGATGAGGGTCTTCGCCCGGTCGTCGTCGACGGCGACCCATTCCAGGTCGACCCACACCAGTTCGGCCGACAGTTCGCTCAGCCGTTCGCCCACCCGCTGCATCAACGCGCCGCGCTCGGCATCGCCGGTGTCGGTCGAGAACCGGAGCTGCGCGTAGTTGCCGGCGCGGTGTGCCGACTCGTGGATGCCGGCGAGGCGTTCGAGGACGGCGGCGAACTCGGTTGCCCCGAGGTCGCCGACCGTGCCCTTGGCGTCGGTCGTCAGCGCCCGGGCATCGGCCAGCGCTCGGTCGATGAGGGTGTCGACGTCAGTGCCGTCGAGCAGGGACTCCAGGTCCCACGCGACGTCTTCGGCGCCGGTTGTCTGCGCTGCCATTCAGGCGGCGATGTCGAGCGGATCGGCGGCCTTGGCCGCGGTCTTCGCGGTACGTCTGCCGACGCGGTTGCCGAGGAAGAACGCACCGAGAATCAGCTTGAAGGACCGCTTGATGATCCGGAACACGAGGCGGATCGCTCCACCGATCGTGGCGTTGAGGATCGAGAACACGAGCTTGACGATCCCGAGCACGAGGCCGACGAGCTTCATCACCAGCCGCCACAGGGCGAACGTGATGTCGGACGCGAGAGTCACGATGCGGCGGATGACCGCGATGGCGGCACGGACGGGCAGCAGGAGGGTCGTCACCAGGATGCCGAGCACCATGACCACGGCCCGCACGACGCCCGCGACCAGCCGGAACGGCAGGGTCACGAGACGGAACACCGAGCGGATGACGCCGCCCTTCTTCGGAGCTGTCTCGGCGGATTCGTCGGACGTCTCGTCGCCCAGCATGTGGACGGCCTCGGCTGCGTTCTTTGCCTTCTTCATCCCATGATCATGGCGCATGACGCGAGGATCCCGCGTCGGCGGCATCACACTGGATGGAAGCGGACCAGTGCGTGACCGGACGCGGTGTCGTCGAAGACCGCCGTCACCCGTTGGCCCACGGCCACCGACTCGGGGTCGCAGTCGACGATGTTCGTGATGATCCGAGGTCCAGGAGCGAAGCCGGGCACGTCGAGTTCGACGTAGGCGACCATGTGCGCGACCTGGTCGACGGTCAGGCGGGTCAGAGTCTGCAGGCAGCCGGGTCAGCTCAGCCGCCGGCGGCCCGACTCGACCCGGAACGTCTCGACTGCGGCGACCGGCGAGCCCTCGACCGACGCGTCCTCCACCAGCCGGTACTCGGCCGTCCACTCGTCCGCGCCGATCGTGTGCAGGACCCAACCGCGGCTGCGCGTCTCGGACCAGCGGATGTGCGGTGACGACAGTTCGATCAGCGAACCGGCACCGCGCAGTTGCGACGGCACGTCGGACGACACGCCCGGCGCCACGAACTCGACGCCGATGTCGTCGGACGAGTCGTCGTCGAAGTCGCTCCGGAGATCGGAGACCCACGACGAGTGGACGTCGCCGGTGAGGACGACGGGGGTGGGGGCGGCAGCGAGCGTCTCGAGCAACTGCAGGCGAGCGCCCGTGTAGCCGTCCCATTGGTCGAGGTTCCACAGCGTGTTGCCGCCGAGGAACCGCCACTGGTGCACGACGACCTGCTGGACGACGGTCGTCCACACGGCGTCGTGTCCGGGGGCGACGTCGGCGAACCATGACTCCTGTTCGGCCCCGAGCATCGAGACGGTGGCCGACTCGGCGCACCGTGGACCGACGTCTTGGCCTCCCGGCGGCGGACCGCAGGGCTGGTCGTCGCGGTACTGGCGGGTGTCGAGCAGCACGAATCGGGTCAGGCTGCCCCAGTCGACGGTCCGGTGGATCGGCAGCGAGTTCCCGGTCGGGGCGGCGACACGCGTCGGCGTGAACTCCCACCACGCCCGGTAGGCCGCGGCTCGTTGATCGTCGAACGTCGGTGACGGCGCGCCGTCGTTGGGATCCGTGCCCTGGTAGTTGTTCGCTACCTCGTGGTCGTCCCAGACCATCAGCCACGGTGCGACGGCGTGCGCGGCCTGCAGCGAGGCGTCCGCCTTGTACTTGCGCCACAGCGCTCGGTACTCGTCGAGCGTGGTCGGTGGCGGCGTGTCGTCGGGGCGGACGCCGCCGATGTCGGACTCGTACACGTAGTCCCCGCAGTGCACGACGAGGTCGGGGGCGACGGCGGCGAGATCGTCGAGGGCCGTCCAGTATCCCGAGGAGCGTCGCATGCACGACAGGTGCCCGACCGTGAGTTCGACGTCGGGGGTCACGCCGGCGGATGGGGCGGTCCGCGTCCGTGCCGGTCCGGTCACATGGCCGTCCATGGCGAAGCGATACCAGTAGACGGTGTCGGGCCGGAGCCCGGTGGCGGTCGCCCGGCCGGTCATGCCCGTGTCCACGGTGGCGTCCACGGGCGAGCGTTGCACGATCGCCGTGAACGCCTCGTCGGCAGCCACCTCGACCAAGAGGTCGCGTTCGGGCGCTCGGTCGACCCAGGTCCAGAGCACCACCGACGAGGCGTCGGGGTCGCCGGAGGCCACGCCGAGACCGAATGGGTCGTTGCCGATCGGGTCCCCGAAGTCGATCGGCTCGATGGTGTCGACCGGAAGCGTCGTGGTCGTCGGGCCGACGTCCTCGTCGCCGCCGTCGCGACACGACGCCACCAGGGCCGCGCCACCCAGCAGACCGAGCACCTCGCGACGTGTCCGCATCATCGTGCGATGGTCGTCAGTCACCGTCGACGGGTGTGGCGTCCGTCGGGTCCTCGATCAGTGGTGGCCCTCCGAGGAGCGGGGCATAGTCGGCGGCGAGACGATCGAAGTCGAGGTCGCGCAGGAACCGGCTGAACGCCACCTGGGCGGCGAGCGCGTTCACGTCGCGGAAGACCTCGGGGAGGAACGCCGGCGGCTCGATCAAGCCCTCGTCGAAGAGGTCGTTGATGGCGCCCATGTTGTTGATGTCGACCTTGCCGCAGAAGAGCACGGGGATTCGGTCGAGCCGGCCGGTGCGGATGGCCACCCGCATGTAGGCGTACGTGAGTACGAGTCCCTTGCCGTAGCCGAGGTCCTTCGTGAACGGGAGGCCGGTCGGCGTCGAGCCGCGGAAGACGCGCATGGCGAGCTGCCAGCACTCGTCCTCGTCCTTGCCCTCGGTGCGGAAGTGCTCGACCACGTCGACGAAGGTGGCGCCGCCGGTCGCCAGCGCGATGGCGTCGATGCGGTCGGCGATGCGCAGCAGCCGGATCGGGTGCGAGGTCAGCGACAAGATCTCGGTGAGGGTGGCCAGCCCCTCCTGGGTCACGTTGACCGGTGGTGGCGCCTTGCCGAGGAACGTGCACACCGGCTGGGCGAGCCCGTTGGCCGACGTGCCGACGTGCACCCAGCCCTCGTGCGACTCGAGTTGTTCGAGCTGGCGCTCGGAGAACATGGCGTCGGAGCGCAGCTTGATGTAGCTCGAGCCGGCGGCAGCGTCGGCCACGATGCCGTCGTCGGCCACCACGTCGACCATGTGCGAACCCATCGACTGGTCGAGCCGTTCCTGGAGCAGCTTCACCGCGTCGTCGCCGCCGATGGTCTTCTCGTCGCGGTCGTCGATCGGCAGATCGGAGACCCACGACAGTGCCTCGCGGAACTGTCCGGCGAGGTCTGCGACGGTCGGGCCGCCGGCGTGGAACACGTCGTCGGTCGTGCCGTAGAGCTGCGCGGCGATCGACCCGAAGGTGTCGGTGCCCCTCGCCTCGAGCAGGTCGAGCGTCAAGCGGTACTGCTCGCTCGTGCGCTTCAGCAGCTGGGCGACGCCCGAGGTCGTGCCGAGCGATCCGTTGATCTGGAGTTCGATGTCGAGGAAGCGTTCGCGCGTCTCGTCGATGTCGAGCCCGAGCTCACGGCCGGCATACCAGTCGGCGTCGACCGCGGGCTGCTCCCGACACCCCGACGCGAAGAAACGGTCGCGGACGTCGTCGTCCCACTTGATCGCGTTGAGGATCCGGACCGGGCCCTGTGCATCGACGATGGCGTCCGAGATCGACCGCACGGCCGCCTCGTAACTCTCCTCGTCGAACGTGGACATCGTCCCAGGATGCCCGATCGACGCCGCCGCGGCAGCGTCGTCGCAGCGACGCTGGTTCCGGCGGCGCTCCGACGGGTACCGGTGACGGCCGCGGGCCTCCCCGCGAATTGCGGAGAACCGGAGCCCCCCGCAACACTTGACGTTCTTGACCGATCAGTCAAGGAAGTCGGTTTCAGGACCTCTGGTCCCGGAGCACGGTCAATCCGTTCGCAGACCCCACCGATAGGGAGAATCCCCATGGCAACAGCCGTCATCGTCGACGCCGTCCGCACCGCAGGCGGCAAGCGCTTCGGCCAGCTCTCGGGCTGGCATTCCGCCGATCTCGCCGCCGAGACCCTCAAGGCGCTCGCCGAGCGCAACAATCTCGATCCGGCTCTCGTCGACGACGTCGTCATGGGTTGCGTGATGCAGGTCGGCAACCAGGGCATCAACGTCGGCCGCAACGCCGTGCTCGGCGCCGGCTGGCCCGAGACCGTGCCCGCCACCACCGTCGACCGCCAGTGCGGTTCGAGCCAGCAGGCCGCCCACTTCGCCGCGCAGGGCGTCATCGCCGGTGCCTACGACATCGCCATCGCCGCTGGTGTCGAGGTCATGACCACCACGCCGATGGGCGCCTCCATGACCCCCGGCTCGATCCCGTTCGGCCACGAGGCGCTCGCTCGCTACGCCGACGTCGAGTACATCGACGGCTGGAAGGGCCTCATCCCCCAGGGCGTGTCGGCCGAGATCATCGCCAACAAGTGGGACCTCTCCCGCGAGGACCTCGACGCCATCGGCCTCGAATCGCAACAGCTCGGCGCCGTCGCCCGCGACGAAGGCCGTTTCGACAACGAGATCATCCCGGTCAAGGTCAAGAAGCTCGACAAGGAGACCGGCGAGCTCATCGACACCGGTGACGAGATGGCCACGCAGGACGAGGGCATCCGCGACTCGACGCCCGAGTCGCTCGCCAACCTCAAGCCGGCGTTCCTCGCCGACGGCAAGGTCACGGCCGGCAACTCGAGCCAGATCTGCGACGGCGCCTCGGCCCTGTTGATCATGAGCGAGGAAAAGGCCAAGGAGCTCGGCCTCAAGCCCCGCGCCAGGTTCCACACGTTCGCCCTCGCCGGCGTCGACCCCGTCACCATGCTCACCGGCCCGATCCCGGCCACCACCAAGGTGCTCGAGAAGTCCGGCCTGTCGATGGACGACATCGACCTCTTCGAGGTCAACGAGGCGTTCGCCTCGGTCGTCGGTGCCTGGCAGAAGGAGCACGACGCCGACATGAGCAAGGTCAACGTGAACGGCGGCGCCATCGCCCTCGGTCACCCGCTCGGCGGCTCTGGCGCCAAGCTCATGACCACGCTGCTCAACGAACTCGAGCGCACCGGGGGCAAGTACGGCCTCCAGACGATGTGTGAGGGCGGCGGGCTCGCCAACGCCACCATCATCGAGCGCCTCGACTGAGCGAGTCGCGCGCCAGGCGCGAAACCCTGAATTCCCGTCTCCCCGTCACACCAGGTGTGACGGGGAGACGGCGTTTTGTCCGGCCGGACGCCGATACGCTTCCCCGGTGAGCAACGCACCCGACCACCGCACGGTGTCCTGTTCGATCGAGTTCTCGGTCACGTCGCCGGCGGTGTTCGCCTTCCAGATCGCGGCGGCCGAGACCGCCGGAGCGTTGGTCGACGAAACGCTCGACGTCACCGTCGACGGTGCACCCGACGAGGTGAGGGCCGACGAGATCGGATCGCATCGTGGTGGGCGAACGCACGTCGTGCACGCCCCGCCCGGTGCGCTGTCGGTGCAGTACTCGGCGACGGTGGCGAGCCCCGACGTCGCGGTCGGGGGTGACCCCGGCGTCGCCTACGACGACGAGGTGATCGTCGCGCTCCGACAGAGCCGCTACTGCCCGTCCGATGCGCTCGGGGGGTTCGCTTCGTCCGAGTTCGCGGACCACCTGGGAGACCCCGGTCTGGCCCACACCGTCGCCGGTTGGGTCCACGACCGATTCGCCTACCTGCCCGGTGCGAGCGACGCGCTCGACACCGCGCTCGACACGCTCATCCGGCACGAGGGTGTGTGCCGCGACTTCGCGCACGTGACGGTGGCGCTCTGCCGGGCGCTGGGCATCCCCGCTCGCCTCGTCGCCGTGTACGCGCCCGGGTTGGCGCCCATGGACTTCCACGCCGTGGCCGAGGTCCGTCTCGGCGAATCGTGGGAGATCCTCGATGCCACCCGTCTCGCACCCCGACCGTCGTTGGTTCGTATCGCGACCGGTCGCGACGCCGCAGACACGGCGTTCGCCACGACCCTCGAGGGCACGGCCGAACTGGTGTCCACCGCGATCTCCGCCGTGACGGAGGGTCCGCTCCCCAACGATGATCACACCGGCTCGATCGTCATCGGCTGAACCGCCGGACGCTCAGACGCGGGTGACGTCGACGGTCACCGTCAACTGGGTCCGTCCGCCGCTGGTGTAGACGACACCCTTGACGGGCGTCACGTCCTGGTAGTCACGTCCCCACGCCACGGTCACGTAGCGGTCGTCGACGAACTTGTCGTTGGTGGGGTCGACGTCGATCCACCCGACCTCGGGGAGCAGCACCGACGCCCAGGCGTGGGACACGTCGGCGCCCTGCAGCTTCTCCTTGCCCGGCGGCGGGATGGTCTCGAGGTAACCGGACACGTACCGGCCGGGGAGTCCGATCGAGCGGAGACACGACACGGCGAGGTGGGCGAAGTCCTGACACACCCCACCGCGGGCGTCGAAGAGGTCCTCGATCGTGCTGGTGACGTCGGTGGCCCCGGGGTCGAAGTCGAAGTCGGCGTGGATCCGCGACGAGAGATCGGCGACGGCCTCCAGCGCGGGACGCCCCGGCGTGAACGACTGGGCGGCGTAGGTGCGTGCGACGTCCGTGGTCGGTGCGCTCGTCGAGTCGAGGAGGTGATGGCGGGCGTCGACCCCGACCGGTCCGCCCAGGGTCCGGCATCGGTCGCGGACCTGCTCCCATGACTGGTCGGAGCCGAGGGGGAGTGATCCGCGCTTCGACGTCACGTCGACGGTGCTCGTGCTGGTGATACGGAGCACGTCGTGGGGCGTCGTGACGGTGAAGAACGAGACGCGGTTCCCGAAGAAGTCGGATCGTTCGCGCTGATCGGACGGTGCGGGGTCGATGTCGAGAACCGAGGAGATGCACTGTTGGCCGTCGAGGTCCCGCGGGAGGAGACAGGCCTGCCCGTACGACGACGTGACCGGCGCTGCGTACCGGTAGTCGGTCTGGTGGACGACCTGGTAGCGAGTCACGTCCGGTCCTCGGAGTGTCCCGCCATCTGCCGTTGCGGGAGAAGTTGGATGAAGTTGCGGGCCTGGAGTGCGTCGGAGATCTGTGCCAACGCGCGGTCGACCTCGTCGAGGAACGTGTCGAGGTCGGGCCGGCGTTCCTCGTCGTCGACCGTCGAGACGGCACCGGTGTCGAGCACGCGCAGTCCGGTCGACAGTTCGAGGACCAACTTCTCCTCCCGCGTCGGGCTACCCGGTACGTTCCCGCCAGGGAGCAAGGTCACGTCCTGCGACAGGCGGTCGACTTGGTGACGCAGCGATCGAGGGTTCCCGGGGTCGGCGACGAGCAGGTCGAGCAGGGTCTCGATCTGCGCGTGCGAACGGTACCGACGGCGATAGGTGATGATGCTCTCGCCGGCGTCGAGCACCGACTCGAACAACAGCGAGTCGGTCGCGGTGTCGTGACGGACGGTGACCGTCGCTCGGAGGAGCGCGGCCAGCTGCGTCGCTCGTTCGATGCGGCGCCCGGCGTCCATGAAGTGCCAGCCCACGTCGCGCACCATCGAGTCGGCGGCCAGTCCCTGTAGCGCCAGCAGGCTCTGCAGCACCCGGCCCAGCCGGTCCTGGATGATTGACGGCTGACCCGGTGTCGAGGTCCGTAGCGTAGCCAGCTCCGACTCGAGCGAGCCGACGACCATCCAGGTGTCGCCCGAGAGCTGGTCCCGGACCGCCTCGGCCGCGACGAGCATGCGGCGTACACCGTGGGCGAGGGTGCCGGCCCGGGTCGCGTCGGACGCCAACGACAACAGCTCCTGGTCCGGTGCGGCGATCCGCTCCTCGGCGCCGTCGCCGACGAAGCCCGGTGCCGTG
>JAPKDO010000399.1 GCA_028822535.1 Acidimicrobiales bacterium | reverse complement strand
CCAGAAAGCTGAAGTCTGCAGTTGGCATCTTCAGTGCCCTTCGCGAAGGTCGGCAAGTGCTGCAGAAATGCCCAGCCGATCGTGACCCCAGTACCTGAGGAGCCTCATCACGACCGCTCGGACCTCGTCGGGACAGTTTGGGGCGAGGTCGCCAAGGTCTGCGATCGGTCCTGACTCAATCCGATCATGCAGCGACTGGACGCCCGATATGGAACTGTCCAAGAAGGGATGTTGACCTGAGATGGCCTCGTACGTCACGACGCCAACAGAGAACAGATCGCTGCGTCGGCGGGCCGCCCGACCCTGGAGTTGCTCGGGCGACATGTAGCCCGTCGTACCAATCCGCGCCGGAAGCTTGGTGTGAGTCGACATGTCGAGTACCCGGGCGAGCCCGAAGTCGAGCAACACCGGTTGGTCGAAGTGCCCATCTCGGAGGCAGATGTTGGCGGGCTTGATGTCACGGTGGAGGATTCCTAGATCGTGGATCTCACCCACTCCGCTGAGCAGGCCCGTGAGCAATCCCCGCGCCATGGCGGGGTCGTCGACCGTCTGACCATGAGCGATGGCTTCCTTCAGGCTGCCGCCGACGATGAACTCAAAGAATGCGTACGGATACTCACGACCATCAACTTCGAATGTGCCAGCGCCTTCCAGGTTCACGATATTTGGGTGGTCTACGCGACCAAGCGCCTCAAGCTCTCGTTCCCATAGGTAATCCGGAAGGTCCTCGATCATGATCACCTTCAAGGCGAGCTCGTCATCGCCACGGACCACTCGAAATGTGTCCCCAAAAGTGCCGGCGTCGATGAATTCGAGATCATCAAAGGCACCGAGGCCCTGGGTCAGGTCGTCGATCGAGATCCTCTGCGAAGCCACCCTTGCTTCCCCTACTTTGAGATGTCAGGCCTGCCACGCCTTATCACAGTTCTGCTCCCTCGCTCGGCGAACCAAGGTAAGGCTCATCTCGGGTCAGTCCGGGGGACACTTGCCCCCCAGCGGGTCCCGGCGCAAGGACCCTCACACCGGCGTTCCTCGGGCCGACCGTTTCGTGCACACCTCCTTAGCCAGCTCTGGGGAAGGCACGTGGCGTCCCCAAGTGCCGTGCCACTGCTGGCCCATCGCCGAGGTGGCGGGACGCCAGTTCACCAGGGCACCGATCGACCGTTCGCCGACTGGTGCTGCACCAACAGATCCGCGCTTCCTCGGTGCTAGCGGTAGCGGGCTGACTGTCTGGCTTCGAGCGCGATCTTGGCGACGATGTCAGGTCCCGCCGGAAAGCCCAACACCGATGCGGTTCGCTGCGCAGGCGTCGGCGACCGCCGGTGTCGGGTTCACAGCGGCTGACGGTTCGTCGCGGACCCGACCGGGGTGGATTTCGAAGTGGAGGTGTGGGCTTGTTCCTCGAGCGTTCCCGGTGTCCCCGACGTAGCCGACCACCGTGCCGGCGTCGACCCAGCCGGCGATCGGACCGTACGCGTCGAGATGGGCGCCGTAGTAGTACGTGCCGTCGTCGCCCCAGAGATGGAAGGACAAGCCTCCGAGGCTGTTCGAGCGGTGCTCGACCGTGCCGGCGACCGGAGCCACGACCGGCGTTCCTCGAGCGGCGAACATGTCGACCCCCTTGTGGGAGCGACCGCCCGATCTCGGAGCACCCCACGAGTCGATGAAGCTCACCGGCCCAGCGATCGGGCACAGCCAACCGTCGCCGACGACGACGAACTCGCCGAATGAGTCGGCGATGAGGAGAACCTCGTCCGCGTACGAGGCGGAGTTGTTGTACCGGAGGACTGCGGCGCGTTCGTCGTCGATCGCTCCCTCCGTTCCACCACAGAGATAGTTGGCTGCTGACGCGGCAGCGTCGTCGATGTCGTGAGGGTTCGAGGTGCCGTCCTCGTCGGCGTCGACCGCCCACGCGTCGAACGTCGATGGAAGGAACTGCATCGGCCCGACGGCTTGCTGCCATGGGCCGGCGAGCCCCCACCAACCGAGCCAGGAGCCGATCGGGATCGACTGAACTCCCGGCGACCCGTCGAGCGGGGGACCGAAGATCCACGGCATGGCCTCTCCGGTCTCCTGGTCGATGGTCGCTCCGCCGAAGGTGCCGTGGCCCGACTCGACCTGCCCGATCGCAGCGACCAACTGCCAGCGAAGTCCGTCGCACCAACCGTCCGTCTCCCGGTAGGCGGTCAGTGCCCGCGACGGGATGCCGGCCCATGCGCCGACTGGTGGAGCCGCGCCCCCGCCCATGATCGCGAGAAGGGGCACGGCGATTGTCGCCAGGAGGCACAGGACCACGCCGGCGATGCACATCGGGATCGCATGGCTCGACCGCTTCTCCACACCTCACTAGGCCGGCTGGGGCCTCGAAACCTCATGCCTCGGAGGATTTCTCCACCGCTGGCATGAGGTTCGGGGATGTGAAAAGGCCTAGTGGGGTGACGCCGTGATCCTGACCGGAGGTACCCCATGTCGTGGCTTCCCGCCGTGCTGGCCCAGGTGGATGTCGAGCCCGATGCGGCTGGCATGCCCGGGGCCGACCTGATCCAGCAACTCCTGAACTGGTCGCAGATGCTGGCGCTCTGGGGCAGCCTCGGCGCACTTCTCGTCGGCGCAGCAATGTACGGACTGGCCCGTGAAGCAGGCGGCTACCAGCAGGCATCGCGAGGCAAGACGCTCGCCATGGGCGGGGCCGTAGGAGCCATCCTCGCCGGCCTCGCCCCGACTGCGGTCAACCTTCTGTTCAGCGCGGCCAACTCATGAAGCGCCGAAGCACGACGTTGACCATCATCGGGGTGACGGTGCTCGTCATCGCTGGTGCAAGTCTGCTTCGAGCGAACCCCCGCTCTCCCGAGTCGGATGCATCCGGCCCGACGACGGTCAGGTCGACGACCGAGACAGACGCCCGAGGAGACGACACGTCGACAGCGGGATCGGGGACCACCGTCG
>JAPKDO010000063.1 GCA_028822535.1 Acidimicrobiales bacterium | reverse complement strand
GGCGCCTACGAGGGGATCCCGATCTCGAACTACCTGGGTTGGCTGGGCGTCGGGGTCGTCGTGCTCGCCGTCGTCGACCGGATGCGCCCGACCGACGCGACGCCGGGGCTCGCCCTGCTCGCGCTCTACACCTGGTGGGCGGTCATGAACACGATCGGGTTCCTCGTGTTCTTCGGTGAGCCGCTCGTCGGACTGGTCGGCGGTCTCGGCATGGGCGTGGTGACAGTGACCGCGTGGCGACGTCGGTCACAGGCCGGTCCGAGCGAGGTCGCTCGTGCCTGAGGTGGTCGTCGTCGGCGCCGGCGTCGGCGGACTCGCTGCCGCGATCCACGTCGCTGCTTCGGGCCACGACGTCACCGTCGTCGAGCGCCTCGACCACGTCGGCGGCAAACTCGACCACCGGTCGGCCGCCGGGTTCACCTGGGAGACCGGGCCGTCGTTGCTCACCCTCCCCGACGTGTTCCGCGGCCTCGCCGGCGTCGCCGGACACGACCTCGACGACCTGGTCGACCTCGTTCGACTCGACCCGATCTGTCGCTACCGATTCGCCGACGGGACGGGCTTCGATCACCGCGCCGACGCCGTGGACGCGGCCGCTGCCGTCGAGGCATTGTCGCCGGGCGCCGGCCCGAAGTTCGACGACTTCCTCGACCGAGCGAGAACGGTGTGGGAGGTGTCCGAGCGCACGTTCTTCGCCGGCGCCATGACCTCGCCGCTCCGGCTGTTGCGGCGCATGCGCTCGCCCCGTGATCTGGCCGACATCGACCCGCTGCGTTCTCTCCACGCCCGAGCGGCGGCGACCTTCGACGACTCCCGACTCGTGCAGTGGGCCGACCGGTACGCCACCTACTCGGGCTCGTCGCCCTACGACGCTCCCGCCACGCTCGGGTGCATCCCGCATCTCGAGCAGCACCTCGGCGCCTGGTACGTGCGGGGCGGGCTCGCTCGCCTCGCCGACGCGCTCGCACGGATCGCCGCAGACCTCGGCGTCGAGGTCCGCACCCGGTGCGACGTGGACCGCATCACCCATGCGGGCGATGGGGTCACCGGTGTGCGCCTCGCCGACGGCGAGCACCTGGCCGCCGACGCCGTGATCGCGAACGCCGACGCGCTCCACCTCTACCGTGACCTGCTCCCCCATCGTCGGGCGCGCCGACGAGCCGAACGCGCCCCGCGATCATCGTCCGGCTTCGTCCTCCTGCTCGGCATCGAAGGCGCGACCGCAGGGCTCGCACACCACAACATCAGCTTCTCGGGCGACTACCGAGCCGAGTTCGATGCGCTGTTCGATGTCCACGACCCCATCGCCGACCCGACCGTCTACGTCGCGGCATCGTCGGTCACGGACCCATCGCAGGCGCCCGCCGGGCACGAGAACTGGTTCGTGCTCGTCAACGCCCCGTCGTTCGACGATCCGGCCGAGGAAGCAGCCCGGTACGCGGGCTACGGCGACCACGTGCTCGAGGTGATGGCCGAGCGCGGGTGGGACCTCGCCGGGCGGATCGTGCATCGCGACGAGATCCGACCCGTCGACATCGCCGACCGCTTCCGCACGCCGGGCGGCTCGATCTACGGGACCTCGTCGAACGGAGCGATGGCCGCGTTCCTCCGTCCCGGCAACCGCGGCCCGGTCGACGGTCTGTACCTCTGTGGCGGGAGCAGCCACCCCGGCGGGGGACTCCCCCTCGTCGCCATGAGCGGTCGGATCGCCGCCGACCTCTGCACACAGGATCTTGCGTGAATCCTGGTGAGGGGTGCGCCACGATCGACGCAAGATTCAGTGCGTGGGTGACAGGGAGAACGACCAGCGGGCGGGGCCGCCGGTGACCCGGTAGGGCGGGAGCGTGTCCGGCCCGCACGCGCCGGTGCCGACGCCGCGTTGGAGGACGTCGACGTGGACCTCGATGGTGTCGCTCGGCCGCAGATCCGCGGTCGTGGTGGCGGCGTAGAGATCAGCGTCGTGGTGGAAGCGAGCGGTGAAGCCGAACAGGTCCAGCCGGTCCGGCGTGGCGACGCGGAGTCCGAACGCGTCGCCATCGGTGAGCGTGAACCAGCGCGTGTCGGTGTGGTTGCCGTGCTCCTGTGGCAGGACGTAGGGCACGTACTGGCCGGCGACGGTCGACGACCACCGCCCCGCCTGCTCGCTGGTCTCGCGGTCGACGTAGGTCTCGAGCGGGCCTCGGCCGTACCACTCGAGTCGGTCGAACTCAGCCGGGACCTCGAAGCGTGTCCCGATGCGTGGCAGGTCGTCGAGCGTCGTCGGCAGCACCAACTCCTCGTCGACGACGATCGACCGGTCCGGCCTGATGCGCAGCTGTTGACGGTGGTCTGCGGTGTCGCCAGACCCGGGGAGGCGGAGACGACGCCGAAGGGTGACGAGCACGGAGCCATCGGCCTGGGCTCGGCGGCGGGCGCTCACGGCCTCGACCTCGACGCGGTCGAGGCCGGTGGCCAACCATCCGGTGAGTGCGCCGGCCCCGAAGCCGTCGTCGAGGCGGCGCCCGTCGTTCTCGGTCGGCGCTCGCCACAGCGACGCGGTCGGCCCGGCAGCCAGGAGCGAGCGACCGTCGACGTCGAGCGCCGTCAGCGTCGCCGTCGCCTCGTCCCAGCGGATCTCGGTGTCGCCCACGATCGCCCGACCGGGTTCGGCCACCACGTCGAACGTCTCGACTGCGGACGAACGGGGAGAGGCAACCGGTATGCGCCGAGAGACGGGGAGGTCGAACTGCTGCCACGCCACCCGATGGCCGGCCGGCGCCCACGGCTCGTCGGCGACGGTCACGCAACGGAGATCGAGATGCGCCTCGGCTCCGTCGGGGACCGGCACGTCGTCGAGATCGAGCTCGAACGTGGCCTCGAACCCACCGGGGAGGTCCGGCAGGTCGAAGGTCCCGCTCTCGATGATCTCGCCCTCGACGCGGACGTCGAACTCGCCGACGAGCCACGAGACGTCGCGCCACTCCTGCAGGTTCGCCAACACGACGCGGCCACGGCGCAGATCGCTCGGCCGGAACCGCACCGGCGCGCCGAGATAGGCGTGTTCGGCGAGCGCAGGCTTCGGGGTCCGGTCGGGCCACGTCAACCCGTTGCAACAGAACGTGGCGTCGTTGGGTTCGTCCGCGAAGTGCCCCCCGTACGCCCAGAACTCGTTTCCTTCGGCGTCGGTGCGGCGGAGCCCCTGGTCGGCCCAGTCCCAGATGAACCCACCCTGGAGCCCCGGTGTGGTCTCGATCACCGCCCAGTAGTCGGCGAGGCTCCCGTTGCTGTTCCCCATGGCGTGGCTGTACTCGCACATGACCAAGGGACGCTGCTCGCCCGTGCCGTCGGGCGAGTCGCTCGTGCGCGCCGCCCAGTTCGAGATCGCCTCGATCGACGGGTACATCGGGCAGATCAGATCGGTGGCGGAGCCAGCATCGCCGGGATCCTCGGTTCCGAAGAACGCCGGATGGCACGCCCCTTCGTAGTGGACGAGCCTCGACGGGTCGCTCCGGCGGATCCATGCTGCCGCGGCATCGTGCACGGCGCCGTAGCCGGATTCGTTTCCGAGCGAGAACGCGAAGATCGACGGGTGGTTGCGATCGCGGGCGACCATGCGCTGGATGCGATCGGTGATCGCCGGGGCGAAGCGGGGGTCGTCGCAGAGGCTGGCAAGGCGGGCATGAGTCTCGACGTTGGCTTCGTCGATCACCCACAGGCCGTACTCGTCGCACAGGTCGAGGAAGCGGGGATCGTTCGGGTAGTGCGCGGTCCGCACCGCGTT
The DNA here is from genome assembly GCA_028822535.1 of Acidimicrobiales bacterium. Lineage (GTDB taxonomy): Bacteria > Actinomycetota > Acidimicrobiia > Acidimicrobiales > Salinilacustritrichaceae > Salinilacustrithrix. Next base: position 11,217 of record JAPKDO010000063.1, on the reverse strand, counting down.
GACGTTGTGCTGTTTCATCAACACGACGTCGGCGCGCATCGACTCGACCGACGCGGTCTTGCCGGTGTCAGGGTCGTGGTCGTGGCGATTCACGCCACGGATCAGCACCGGATAGCCGTTCAACAACAACTCGCGATCGACGATCTCGGCCCGGCGGAAGCCGACCCTGACGCCGGTGGTCTCGACGACGACTCCGTCGGGGTCGACCAGCGTCACCACCATCGTGTAGCGATCCGGCACCTCGGACGACCACGGACGCACATCGTCGAGCGACTCCGCGAAGGTCGCCGTCGGACCTGGATACACGTAGGCGCTGACCATCTCGTGCATCGGCGACTTGCGGTTGAAGGTCGCGACGTCGGCGCTGGCCGGCTGCGACCACACGGAGCGACCGTCGGGATCGAACAGCGAGCACTCGATCCGCCACCCACGGGGCGGCGTCGACGAACCGACGTCGAACTCGGCCGACAGGACACCGGTCGTCAGGTCGGCGTCGAGCGTGGCATCGACGCGGACATCGCTCAGATACGTGTGCGCGGACGACTCGAGATACACCTCACGGTGAAGCCCGGCCATCCACCAGTGGTCCTGGTCCTCGAGCCAGGAGCCGTCGGACCAACGCACCACGACGAGTACCAACGAGTTCGCACCGGTACGGACGTGCGCCGTGAGATCGAACTCCTGGGGTAGTCGCGAGTCCTTCCCCATCCCGATCGGCGCACCGTTGCAGAACACGTACAGACAGCTCTCGGCGCCGCCCACGTTGAGGACCGTCCGGCGGGACTTCCACCCGCGAGGCAGCGTGAACGACCGGCGGTACACGCCCGTGGGGTTGTCGTCCGGCACGCCCGGCGGGTCGAGGGGGAACGGCATCTGCACGTTCGTGTAGTGCGGGTCGTCGTCGACCGTCGGGTCCATCGTCCAGCACCCGGGCACGACGGTCGTGTGCCACTCCCCGTCGCCGTCGCCAGCTGCGACGTCGTCCCAGGTGACGTCCTCCGGGCGCCCGGCCAGCCGGAAGTCCCAGTCGCCGTCGAGGGATCGGAACCAACGGGAGGCGCCACGATCGCCGACCGCAGCCGAGGCATCGTCCTCGTAGCGGTGAAACGTGGTTCGCATCGGGAGACGACCGAACGATGACAGCTCCGGTCGGACCCACGACCGGGGTCCGAAGGAGTCGAGAGGGCCGCTGTCCGAGAACGACATCGCGGCGAACGTACCGTGTGCACCGTGATCCTGCGCCCGCGTTCCCTGCCCGGCGCAGCGTTACGTGCCGCGCTGGTGGCCGTGGCCGCCGCCCGGATCGCCCGTGGCGCTCGGCGATCACCACCGATCGGCACCGAAATCCCGAAGGACGTCGAACCCTCGTCGTTCGATCCCGCCCAGGTGACGGTGGTGATCCCCGCTCGTGACGAAGCCGCCCGCATCGGGCCGTGCGTGCGAGCCCTGGTACCCACCGGTGTCCGCGTGTTCGTGGTGGACGATGGATCGACCGATGCGACGCGAGCGATCGCCGAGGACGCCGGCGCGACCGTGCGCGACGCAGGAGCGCTTCCTCCGGGCTGGGCAGGCAAGGCCCACGCCTTGCAGGTCGGCCTCGAGGCGGCCGAGACGGCCGTCGTCGTCGCGGTCGACGCCGACACGCGCCCAGGCCCTCGCTTCCTCCCCGCCGCCGTGCGTTCGCTCGGGTCCCGAACGCTGGTGACCGCCGGAGCACGCGTCGACGCGCCCGACCCACTCGGCCGTCTCGTGCACGCATCGATGCTGGCCACGCTCGTGTACCGATTCGGGCCGCCCGGCGTGGCGGCCCGGTCGGTCGAGCGGACGATGGCCAACGGGCAGTGCATGGTGATGGACCGGCGCGCCGTGCTCGAGGCCGGGGGCTTCACTGCGGTCGCCGGGAGCCTGACCGAGGACGTGGCGCTCGCACGCCATCTCGCCCGGGCAGGGCATGCCGTCGCGTTCGACGACGCCACCGACGTGATCGACGTCGAGGGGTACGGAAGCGCTCGCGACACGCTCGACGGCTGGGGGCGATCACTCGCCCTCCGCGAGGTCACGACGGCGCCGTGGATGGTGGCAGACCTCGCGGTCCTGTGGTCGGCGTTCGCGCTTCCACCGGTCCGACTGGCGACCGGCCGTGGTGACGTCGTCGACGTCGTCGCGCTCGGACTCCGGGCGGGGGTCGCGGTCGTCACGACCGGCGCGTTCCGCGAGCGCGGGTGGAGTCTGGCGCTCGCCCCACTCGCAGACCTCCCCGTCGTCGCCGCGCTGACCCGCGGGGCGATGCGTCCCGACCGATCGTGGAAGGGTCGAGACTACGAGCGGGTGTGACGCCGCTCGCGGAGCGCCGCCTGACCGAACCGGATCCCGATGATGCACATGAGCACTCCGGTCGCCGCGACCCGCTCCTTCGGTTCGACGAGCAGTTGTGCCAACGGAAAGCCGAACACGCCGACCCGGGCGGCGATGGCGAAGGACCGGGTGCCGGCCCAGACGACGAGCAACGCGCCGATCGCGATCGCGACAGCGAACGGCGAGACGACGGCCATGCCGCCGGCGAACGCGAGGATCGACCGGCCACCACGGAACCGAGCGAACAGCGGGTACGCGTGGCCGATCATCGCTGCGGCGACGGCGACGTAGGCGATGCCCCACGCCGAACCGTCGACTGCGATCCCGACACCACCGGCCAACGCGCCCTTCACGGTGTCCCCCAGGAACACCGGGATCGCTGCGTCGTGACCGATCTGTTCCTTCACGTTCCAATAGCCCGGATTGCCGTCGCCCAGGTCGCGCGGGTCGAGCCAGCGGCGGCCGGCGACGATCACGGCGATCGGGATCGAGCCCAGCAGGTAGCCGGCGACGATCGCGACGGTGACCGCTCCGATGCTGACTCCCGCTGCAGCGACGACCACGACACGGAGTCTGTTACACCTCGACCCGCTCGGACGAAGACGGGGTCGGCCACGGCTCGTTCGTGTCGTCGCGCGGCACGAGGTCGCGAGGATCACGACGCCTTCGACCCCGTAGCGTCCAAGGCGCATGGTCGTCGCCTCGTTCCACCTCCTCCGGTTCGAAGGCGCGCACGCAGCACGTCGCCTCGCCAGCGTGCCGGTCGACCGGCGTGCGCTTCGACGCCTGGACGGTCTCCGCTTCGCGAGGCTGTTGGGAACCGGCCGAGGCGACACGATGACCACGTCGGCGGACCTCCGGCGGTGGGCCGTGTTCGCCGTGTGGGACGACGGCGAGGCGCTCGCTCGACTCGGCGACTTCGGTGGTCGTTGGGCCGGCGCCGTCGAGCGGTACGACGTGACGATGGCACCGCTCGGAGCCCACGGTTCGTGGGGTGGCGAGGACCCGTTCGCTGACTCGCATCCACCCATCGAGGGAAACGACGGTCCGGTCGCGGTGGTGACCCGCGCCACGGTCCGCCTCCGCCGGCTACGTGCCTTCCTTCGTTCCGTCCCCGGGGTGGAGGCGACGATGTCCGACGCTCCCGGACTCCTCGCCGCGGTGGGCATCGGCGAGGTCCCCATCGGACGCCAGGCGACCTTCAGCCTCTGGAGTGACGCTGCCTCGGTGCAGTCGTTCGCGTACTCACAGCCGGCACACGCCTCGGTCGTCGAGCGCACTCGTGTCGACGACTGGTACGGCGAGGAGTGGTTCGCACGCCTCCGACCGGTGGTGGCGTCAGGGACGTGGGACGGTGCCGATCCGTTGGCGGGCACGCTCGCGTAACGCCGTCGGGACGATCGGGAGGAGCATCCCGTAGGGCTCGCCACCGAAACGGTGGTGGAGGGAGTGCGCGACGGCGAGTCGATCGAGTCGAGCGTTCGCCCGGCGAGGGCCGAGGCGACCGTGGATGTACACGTCGTGCACGAATGCGTAGGCGACGCCGTACATCGTCACGCCGATGCAGACGGGGAGGAGGACCGACCAGGTCTCCACGTTGAACCCGAGCGCGAACGCCATCATGGTGACGCCGGCGAAGATCACGGGGAACACGTCGTTCGCCTCGACCCAACCGTCGTCCGGACGAGGCGCGGACCATCGCCGATGGTGCGAACGGTGGAGGAACAGGCCGGGACCATGGAACACGAAACGGTGTGCCAGGTAGGTCACCGGCTCCATCACCACGAAGGCTGCGACCACGACGGCGAGCGAACGGATCACGACGCCGAGTCTCGCGCCGCGGTGTCGTGCAACGACGAGTCCGGTTCCGAGCGCCGAGCCCACGGCGCCGGGTCATCTGCCGTGTCCTGGCGAACCCATGCGAGGAGGACGGCGGTGATGAGCGTGTACCCGAAGAAGTAGTCCTCGATCGGGATGTCCCACGGGAACCGCCACGGCGTCTTCTGATCGGGGTCGTAGTTCACGATCGGCGCTGACAGCTTCGTCAGCCAGCCATTGACCAGCACCATGAAGAACAGGCAGATCGCAAGCGTGCTCCAGTACGACGGACTACGGAAGATGCCGGTCCGCAGCCATCGGGTCTCGAGGAGGACGACGATGACGACCGAAGCGAACGCCGGGAGCGCGTACTCGAGTCCCATCAGCGCCCCAGCGTCCGTCGCGAGGCCTCGAACGTGAGCAGGGCACAGATCGGGATCACCAAGAAGAAGGTCAGTTCCTCCACGGGCAGGTCGCCGGGCAGGTTCCAGCCGGTCACGTATCGCTCGGTGAAGGTCCAGTGCCCTCGTGCGATCGCGGCGAGATCCCAGACGACGAAGATCCCCACCGGGAGAGCGAGGGCACGGAGCAGCCGGCGGGGTCGGCGATAGACCCGCGCCCGGAACACGAACTCCAACGGGAGCGTGATCGCAAGGCAGGCGCCCATGATCAGGAGGTACTGAAAGCGATCCACGACGAGGGACGACGGTAGCGTCGTGGCAGTAGGGAGGAGGGGCGGTGGCATTGGATGACGTTCGGATCACCGACTCGGACGCTCGCGCGCTCCTCGATCGGCTGTCGGAGGGCGGCGAGAAGATCGTCGTCGTCCGCGATCACGACAAGACCGTCGTCTACGTGAGCGACAACGTCACCGCCTTGACCGGATGGGGTGCCGGCGAGTTCGCCCGGGACTTCTACCTGCTCGTGCACGACGAAGACCTGACGCCGGTCCTCAAGGCCACCAAGGCCCTACGGGTCGAGCAGAAGCGGGAACAACGCATACTGGTGCGCCTCCGCTCGAGCGATGGCGACACGCTGCAGTTCGAGGTCCATCTCACCAACCGACTCGACGATCCAGCGATCGGCGGGATCATCGCCGTTCTCTCCCCACTCGGCGCCATCGGTGATCCCAACAGCCGGTGGGCCGCGCTCCTGGCACTCACGACCGAGCTCCTGGTCATCCAACGACTCGACTCCACGAGCCCGTCTTTCATCGCACCGAGCTGTGAGGCCGTCCTGGGATACTCCGCCGAGCAGATCGCTCGGGTCTGGGACGAGGTCATCGACCCGGACGACCTCCAGTTGTTGACCGCCGCCGTCCAGCGTGTCTCCATGACGCCGGGCGGTGAGTCCAGGCTGCGCGTCCGCGTCCGTCACGCCGACGGACATGTGTTGACGCTCGACACCACGCTCGCCAACCACTCGGATGACCCGCTGATCGATGGCCTGTTGATCCGGGCGCGCGACATCAGCGAGTTGGTCGAACGCGAGAGCGAGGTCGAACGCGAGCACGACCGCTTCGAGGCGATCGTCACCAACGGCCCCGGCGCGACCCTCCTCCTCGAACCGGACTCGACGGTCACGTTCTGTTCAGCGGGGATCGAGGCCCTGCTCGGCCACCGGCCCGACGAGGTCGTCGGAACCTCCGGTCTCGACTACATCCATCCCGACGACCTCGACGACGCCATCGCCCAGCTCGATCGCTTGTTGCTCGACCCTCACATCCCCGACCCGACGTTCCGCATGCGCCACGCCGATGGCCACTACGAGTGGATCGGCGTGACCGCCACGAACCGGCTCGATCATCCGACCCTTCGATCTTTGGTGGTGTCGCTCCGCAACCGCGGCGAGCAGATGCTCGCGGACGAGCGCGTTCGACGCCTGCTTCGGGATGCGTCCGGTGCCACATTCGTGATCACCGACGACGGCCACATCACGTGGGTGACCCCAGGCATCGAACGGTTCCTGGGCGATCACCGCCACCTCGGACGTGCGGCGATGCGCGAGCTCATGAGCCGACGCGATGCCAGCCAAGCGTTGGCGATGCATCATCGCGTCATCCGGGCGGGCCATGGTGCGTCCGAGCGATTCCTGGGTCGCCTCGCGCCGACCGTCGACAAGATCTGGGTCGACATCATGGTCACGAACGCCCATGGCGACCCGACGATCGAGGGGACGGTCGTCAACATCCACGAGGTCGACGAGGCGGTGCGGGAAGGTGAGAAGGGCAACCGACTCACCGCCGTGCTCGAGAACACGACCGACTTCGTGTCGATCTTCGACGGCGACCTCAACCTCATCTGGCGGAATCCCGCCGCATCGGAGGTCTTCGGTCCGGCACCACAGGAAAACCACGGAGTCATCGCCCAGATTCCCGGCGACACCCGACAACTGGTCTCGTCCGAGGTTCTCACCCACCTCGCGGAGCACGGCTCGTGGCGCGGCGAGTTCACCCTGCTCACCCACGACGACAATCGTGTCCCGGTCGAGGTGACGATCCTCCAGCACGACAGCGTCGGCGGCGAACGCTTCTTCTCGATGATGGGTCGCGACATCACCGAGCGGAAGCACATGGAGTCGCGACTCGAGGCCCGGGCCAGACACGATCAACTCACCGGCCTCCCCAACCGGCTGTTCCTCTCGGAACGACTCGAGGCCGTGCTCGCCGCAGGGGACGACCTCGCCGTGCTGTTCATCGACCTCGATCAGTTCAAGGCGGTCAACGACTCACAGGGGCACGATGCCGGCGATCGGCTCCTGGTCACGGCATCGCAACGACTGCGCGAGGCGCTCCGCCCCACCGACGTGGTCGCGAGGTTCGGCGGCGACGAGTTCGTCGTGCTGCTCCCCGGGGTGACGACGGTGATGGACGCTGTCCCCCTCGCCGAACGCGTGCTCTCCCATCTGCGTGGGCCGGTGCAGATCGGTTCGATCCCCGTCTACCTCACCGGAAGTGCCGGGATCGCCGTCGCCGATGGTTCGGATGCCACCACCTTGATCAGCAACGCCGACGCTGCGATGTACCGCGCCAAGAACCAGGGCCGGGACCGTGTCGCGGTGTTCACGTCGGAGCTGCGCTCGCAGTCGCAGCAGCGCCTCGAGACGTCCCATCGCCTCCGGAGCGCGTTGGAGAACGACGAGCTCAAGGTCTGGTTCCAGCCGATCGTCGACACGACGTCCGGGCAGCCGCTCGGCGTCGAGGCCCTCGTTCGGTGGCGTCACCCCGTCCTCGGCGACGTTTCGACCCAGCACCTGATCGAGGTGGCAGAGGAGACCGGGATGATCCTCCCGCTCGGTGCCGCGGTCATCGAGGCCACCTGCGAGTCGATGGCCGCGCTGGGAGACGACGCCGCCTCGCTGTCGTTCTCGATCAACCTGTCGGCCCATCAACTCGCCGACCCGGCACTCATCGGCGCACTCGAGCAGTCGATCGCGGCGCATCGCACCGAGCCCGGGCGCTTGGTCTGCGAGATCACCGAGAGCGCCGTCATGCACGACGTGGCCGACTCGGCGCGGGTGCTCGACCGGATTCGCGAGCTGGGCGTCGGCATCGCGATCGACGACTTCGGCACGGGGTATTCGTCGCTCGCCTATCTCCAACGCTTCCCGGTCGACGTGTTGAAGATCGACCGCGAGTTCGTGACCGCCCTGACCGCGGACTCGGACTGGAAGCGATCGCTGGCCGCAGGGATCATCTCGCTCGGGCATTCCCTCGGGCTCCGCATCCTGGCCGAGGGGGTCGAGTCCTCCGAGCAGGCGAACATCCTCACGATGCTGGGATGCGACGCGATGCAGGGGTTCCTGTTCTCGGAAGCCGTCTCGATCGACGAACTCCCCGACATGCTCAACCGGCTTCGGTCGACGGCCCGTCCGATCGGCTGAACAGCACGAGGGCGTCGGCCAGGCCACACTCGACGACGCCGGGCTGCGATGCGACCTCGGCCAGCCACGGCGGTCGGTTGACCGCGGCGACGGCGATGGCGGAGTCCATTCCGGACAAGGCGCTCGCCTGCCAGGCGAACGTGCGGGCGTAGTCCGGGGGGCGGATGTCTCGCGTCAACTCGGTGAGCGCCACCGGGTCGGGAGTCTCGCCCGTCTGCGCCGGCCGATTGAGATCGAGGCTGGTCGGCGCCGGCCCACCGCCCTGCAGACCGGGACCGTCGAGGATGACGGCGCCGCGGACCTGTTCCGGTCGCGCCCCTGCGATCAACAGCGCGATGTAGCCGCCGAGGCCGCGACCGACCACGGTGGCGGAGCCGAGGTGCTGCAATGCCAGGTCGGCGTCCGCCATCAGGATCTCGCAGAAGTAGCCGCCGCCGGCAGCGATCGACGACGCGCCGTGACCGGTGAAGTCGAGTGCGTGGACCGGCCCGTCCCAGGCATCGAGCTCGTGACGCGACACCCTCGACGCGTCCTCGCCGAGGCCGTGCAGCAACAACATCGGGCGACCCCTGCCCGGTCGGATCTCGTGGAGCGCGAGCGCGATCCGGTTGTGCTGGAGCGTGGTGACAGCTGCCGTCTCCATCAGGCCACCCGTCCTTTCGCGACCGAGTCCGCCAGGTGTTCGAGGACCAGGGCGGCGACCACGTCGGGCTGTTCGATGTGCACGAAGTGACCGGCCCCGTCGACCTCCTCGACCCGACCGTTCGGTGGGACGAACCCACGCACGTCGTCGAGTGTGGTGCCGAAGCCCATCAACTCCTGTTCGGTCCCGAGGAGCGCGAGGAACGGCGCCGACACGTCGGCCAGCCGCTGCAGCGACCACTCGGGACGCCACGGCCCGAACCCGCCCATGCGCAACGTCGGGTCGATCTTCCATCGCCACCCGTCGTCGGATCTCGACGCGCCGACGGTGACGAGGTATTCCAGCCATTCGACCGGCAGGCGAGGATTCATCCGTCCGCGGCGACGGGCGAGGTCTTCGATCGTCCCGGGCTTGCGTACTGCGTCGACCATGTCGTGCCGATGGTCGAGCCACGCCGCCAGATCGGTGGCGAGGAGTTTGGTGCGATCGCGATCCTGGACGTCGGGCATGGCCCGCCGACTGGGGATGCCGTCGATGTTCACCACGGCCGACACCCGGTGTGGGAGCCCGGCGGCCATGTGGGTCGTCAACGAGCCGCCCTTGCTGTGGCCCACGAGTGGGACCGGTGCGGACGAGACCGAATCGAGCACGGCCACGGCATCGCGCATGTCCGCCTCCCATTGATACAGCGCTGCGCGATCCGAGTCCCCGTGTCCTCGTTGATCCCAGGAGACCACGCGCCAACCAGCGTCGGCCAGCAGCGGGGCGAACACGTCGTAGGTCCGGGCGAAGTCGAATCCACCGTGCGCGAGGAGCAATGGAGGTGCGTCCTCGGCACCCCACTCGTGGACCGCGATGCGCACCCCGCTGGCATCGACCTGACGCGACCGCGCTGGAGCGGAGGCTCCCGGGTATCCGCGGTGCTCGGAGTTGTCGTCCACGATCTCGTCCTCCCCGTCGGGTCGTCCCGACAACCGAGCACCATATTGGGCGGGTCGACAGCGTCGTCCATGCAGCGTTTCGTCCGAGTTGTCAGACTGGTCGTGTGTCCCCCGACCACACGCGGGTCGCAATGGTCGACGACCACGAGATGTTCGTCGATCTCCTCGGCCAGCGACTCGCCCAAGAACCCGACATCGAGGTCGTCGCGACCGCGGGCACCGGCGCCGCAGCGCTCGCCACGATCCCGGCCGACGTCGACGTGGTGCTGTGCGACTACCACCTCCCCGACACCGACGGGGTGACCCTGACCGAAGCACTGCTCGCGGCCATCCCTTCGGCGCACGTGCTCATGTTGACGTCATCGGGTGACGACACCGTCTTGATCCGAGCCATCTCGGCCGGATGCAGTGGATTCGTCTCGAAGACCGCTCCGCTCGACGACGTCACCGACGGGATCCGGGCCGCGGCGGCGGGCGAGTCGATCATCACGCCCGACGAGTTGGCGTCGGTGTTGACCCGCGTCGCCGCGCGGGCGAAGAGCGACGACCCGCTGACCCCGCGCGAACACGACGTCTTGGAGCAGATGGCTCGAGGCCGATCGAACCAGGACATCGCCGCCACCCTCTACGTCGCCGTCGACACCACCAGGAACCACGTGTCCAGCATCCTGCGCAAGCTCGAGAGCCACTCGAAACTCGAAGCGGTCGTCACGGCGGCGCGGCGCGGCCTGATCGACCTCGGACCCCCTGATTGACGCGACCGCGTCGTGGTGAGCGGCCGAGATCGCTTCCAGCATGGTCGGGATGCGATCGAACCAGACGTTTGTCACGGCATCGTCGCGCGCGAACGCTCGGTTCTCGTCGCTGCTGACCGTGCCCGATGTGATGGGTCGGACCCTGGGCATCGTCTTCCTCCTCGCATCGCTGACCGGTCTCGTGACGATGGTCGTGTCGGGCGAGGTCGGCGCGGTGGGGCCGGCGTTCGTCGTGGGTTTGACCAGCGTCGCTGCCGGCATCGGAATCGCCCTGTATCGCGGCGCGCTCGACGGGCGCTCGAACGCGTGGGTCAGCGCGGCGTTCGGTATCGGAACCGTCCTGGTCACGCTCGGTGGAGTCATCGCCGACAAGGACGGCGTCGCGTTCCGCTACTTCTACCTGTGGCCGATCCCGATGATCGTGGGGTCGTTGCCCCGAGCCCACATCTGGGCGCACCTGACCCTCATGGCCGTCGGCGGCGCAGTTGTTCCGCTCGTCCAGTCCGAGTCGTCGTTCGCCGACCAAGCCGGCTCGTGGGTGGCCGCCACCGCGTCCATCGCCTTCGCCGCAGCCGCCAGCCACGGCGTCCTGGCCTCGGTGGTCTCCCTCGAGGGCCGCGTCGGACGTGCGTTCAGCGAGTCGCCGATCGGCATGGCGCTGTTGTCGAGCGGCGGGGAGTTCCTCGACGTGAACGCCGAGCTCGCGACGATGCTCCGCCGAGACCGCGACGAGATCCTCGGCATGCACGTGTCCCAGACCACGCACCCGGACCATGTGGCGCACCTACAGGACGTGGCGGCGAAGACGTTCGAGAACCCCGGC
>JAPKDO010000062.1 GCA_028822535.1 Acidimicrobiales bacterium | reverse complement strand
CGGCGCCCGCCTCGAGACCTACACGATCGCCGGGCCTCGCGGCTCTGGCGTGATCTGTCTCAACGGCGCCGCCGCCCGGCTCGTCAGCCCCGGCGACAAGGTGATCCTCATCAGCTACGCCGACTACGAGCAGGCCGAACTCGCCCGCTACGAGCCGATCGTGGTGCACGTCGACAACGACAACCACGAGATCGACGAGGTCACGGCCGAACTGTTGGCCGAGGCCCAGAACGGCCCCGCCCCGCACCGCTACATCGAGGTCGAAGGCGGAGGCGTCGCCTCCAACTGACCCACGCCCGGATCTCCTGGCGCTGGCTCACCCCTGGTGCGAGTGAGCAACGGGAGATTCCCTCGGGCTATTGCTCGGGGCGGAGCGTGGGGAAGAGCACGACATCGCGGATCGACGGCGTGTCGGTGAGTAACATCACGAGACGGTCCATGCCGATGCCGAGCCCGCCCGTCGGCGGGAGGCCGTATTCCATCGCCCGGAGGTAGTCCTCGTCGAGCGGCATCGCCTCGTCGTCGCCGGCGTCCTTCTGTCGGACCTGGTCCTCGAAGCGCGCTCGCTGCACGTCGGGGTCGGTGAGTTCGGAGAAGGCGTTACACAGTTCGCGTCCGGCGACGATCGCCTCGAACCGTTCGGTCACGCCCGGCAGCTCGCGATGTGAACGCGACAGCGGAGAGACCTCTTCGGGGTAGTCGGTCACGAAGATCGGACCCCACAGCGACGACTCGGTCGTCTTCTCGTAGATCTCGAGGATCAGCTTGCCCTGACCCCACGAGTCCTCGACCTCGACGCCGTGCTCGGTGGCGACGGCCCGGACCTCGTCGATCGGTTGGCCGACGTCGAGTCGTACGCCGATGGACTCCTCGATCAACTCGACCATCGAGGCGCGGCGCCAGGGTGTCGACAGATCGAGTTCGCGGTCGCCGTAGGGGAGCGTGGTCGTGCCGTGCAGCTCGGTCGCCAGATGGGCGACGAGCTCCTCGACCAGCGTCATGATGTCGGCGTAGTCGGCATAGGCCTGATACAGCTCGAGCATCGTGAACTCGGGGTTGTGCCGAGTCGAGATGCCCTCGTTGCGAAACACGCGGCCGATCTCGTACACACGCTCGAAGCCGCCGACGACGAGGCGCTTCAGGAACAGCTCGGGAGCGATCCGCAGCTTGAGGTCGACGTCGAGCGCATTGTGGTGCGTGGTGAACGGGGTCGCCGCCGCTCCGCTGGCGACATGCTGGAGCACCGGGGTCTCGACCTCGATGAACTCGCGGTCCTCGAGCCAACGTCGGGTGAGGCTCATGATCCTCGAACGGGTGCGGAGGACGACGGCCGACTCCGGGTTGGCCCACAGGTCGGCGTAGCGCTGCCGGTACCGGATGTCGGTGTCGGTGATGCCGTGGAACTTGTCGCCGAACCCGCGGCGTGCTTCTGCCAGGTGCACGAACGACGTGATCTTGACCGACAGCTCGCCGCGCCGGGTCTTGACCACGGTGCCGGTGGCGCCGACCCAGTCGCCGAGGTTGAGACCGACGAAATCGGCGTAGCCGTCGAGCACCTTCGAGAGTGCGAACAGTTGGATCTCGGATCCGTCGCCCTCGCGGAGCGTGGCGAAGGCGAGCTTGCCCTGGTCGCGCAGGAGCATCACGCGTCCGGCGACGGTGACGACTCGATCGGTCTCCTCGCCGTCTTCGAGACCGGCGTAGGCGTCGACCAGGTCGGCGACGTGGGCGTCGACGTCGAGTCGGTAGGGCGGCTGGAAGCTCATGCTTCCTCACTCTCGGACGTCGGCGTGGCGTTCTTCTCGTGGATGATGCGCAATCCGTGCAGGGTCAGCCAGGGTTCGTGGTGTTCGATCGTCTCGGACAGCGGGGCGATCAGGCCCGACAGACCGCCCGTGGCGACGACTGTGGCGTCGCCGTCGAGTTCGTCCTCGAAGCGGTGGACCATGCCGTCGACCACGGCGGTGAACCCGTAGACGGCGCCCGACTGCATCGACTCGACCGTCGAACGGCCGATGACATGGGCGGGTTCGACCAACTCGACCCGACGCAGCGCTGCGGCTCGACCGAACAGGGCGTCGAGGCTGATGTCGATGCCCGGGAAGATCGCACCGCCGAGGTACTCGCCCTTCGCGGAGATGGCCTCGAACGTCGTGGCGGTGCCGAAATCGATGACGATCGTCGGTCCGCCGAAGAGGTCCCACGCGGCGACGGCGTCGGCGATGCGGTCGGAGCCGACCTCGCGCGGGTTGTCGTAGAGGATCGGCATCCCGGTCTTGACGCCGGGTTCGACGACCAGGGCGTCCTGGCCGAGGTAGCGCTCGCTGAACCGCCGGAGTGAACCGGTGACCCGGGGAACCGACGAGCACACGGCGAAACCAGCGACGTCCTGGGGCCAACCGAAGCCGTGGAAGGCGAGGAACTCCTGGAAGAGCAGTGCGTACTCGTCGGCGGTGCGCTCGACGTTGGTGGCGATCCGCCAGTGGTCGAGCAGATCGGTGTCGGCCGCCCGCTCGACGTCGGGCGGTGCCGGTACGTCGAGCGCGTAGAGACCGATCACGGTCTGGGTGTTTCCGACGTCGATGGCCAGGAGATGCACGGCGTTGGACGCTACGCGACCCCGGGCTGCTCGACCCACCTCGCTTTCGCTGCGGCGGCGTCAGCTCCGGATGTCGAGGCCGATGTCGAGGGCGGCGGCCGACTGCGTGATCTGGCTGGTCGACAGGAGATCGACGCCGCTGGCGGCGTACGCCGCGGCGGTGTCGAGCGTGATGCCACCGGAGCACTCGATCCACGGACGGTGACGTCCGGTCTTGCGTTCCCACTCGTCGACGACCGCGACGGCTTCGGCGGCTTCGTCCGGCGAGAAGTTGTCGAGCAGGATCGCATCGGTCGCGGCATCGAGCGCCTCGCGGAGCGCGTCGAGATCGTCGACCTCCACATGGATCGTGCGGGCCGGCCAGGTGTCCCGTGCGACCACGACCGACGCCGATATGCCCAACACCGCCAGGTGGTTGTCCTTGAGCATCACCCAGTCGGAGAGGTTCCCCCGGTGGCTGGCGCCGCCCCCGGCGCGCACCGCTGCCTTCTCGAGTGAGCGCAGCCCCGGCGTCGTCTTGCGCGTGTCCCAGATCCGGGCCGATCCACCCGATGCCGCCGCAGCGGAGAAGCGCGCCGTCATCGACGCGATACCCGACAGATGACACAGGAAGTTCAACGCCGTGCGTTCGGCGGACAGGATCGGGGCGAGGGGGCCGCTCGCCGTGCCGAGCACCTGGCCGGGCTCGACGTCGTCACCGTCGGCGACATGCCACTCGACGACGACTGCGTCATCGACCTGGGCGAACGCCTCGGTGGCGCACACGGTGCCGGCCACCGTGCCCGCCTCGCGCGGCACGAACGACGCCTCGGCGGTCGCGTCGACGGGGATCAGCGCGGCCGAGAGATCGCCGAGCGGCGTGAGGTCCTCGGCCAGCGCCGCACGCACGGCAGCGCGGACGGCGTGGATCGGCGGGGCGACCGGGATGGCAGGCGGCATGGAGCCAGCCTGCCACGCCGCCTGATCTGCCCCATCGGACTCCGTCCGCCCGGGCAGCGGTTGCGCTTGCTCGCCCGCTCCTACGTCGCCGGCTCGGCAACCGCCGCCTGATCTGCCCCATCGGACTCCGTCCGCCCGGGCAGCGGTTGCGCCGGACCCGCCGTGTCAGTCGCCGGTGATCACGAGGCGGACCGCCAGGTCGTCGTCGGCCTCGGGATGGTCGGTTCGGGTGTGGGCGCCGCGTGTCTCCGTCCGGAGTTGCGCGGCCGTCACGACCGCGGCTCCGAGAGTGGCGAGATTCCGGAGTTCGGCCGAGGCGACGTCGGACACCGGTCGGTGCGCCACCTCGACCGCGTCGTCGATCGCAGATGCCAGTGACGAATGGTCGCGGAGAACGCCCGCATCGGCGAACATCATCCGCTGGAATCGATCTCGTTCGGCCGCAGTGTCGCCGCCGTCGCCGGAGGTCGTGTCGGCGTCGATCGGAACCGGCTCGATCCGTCGACCGGGCACGCCGGCTCCGTCGTGCGATCCGAGCACACAGCGCATCGCACCGGTCGCGTCGGCGGAGTCCTTTCCTGCGTCGATCGCCTCGACGACCCGCGGCCCGAACACCATGCCGTCGAGAAGCGAGTTCGACGCGAGCCGGTTGGCGCCGTGGACGCCGTTGCACGCGACCTCGCCGGCGACCCACAGGCCCGGCATCGACGATGCGCCGTCGAGGTCGCCGACGACGCCGCCGCAGCAGTAGTGCGCCGCCGGGGCAACGGGAAGCCAGTCGGTCGCCGGGTCGAGTCCGACCTTGTCGAGCGCGGTGCGAATGGTGGGAAAGCGATGGTCGAAGCTGTCGAGCACGGTGGCGTCGAGCCAGACGTGGTCGGACCCGTCGGCCTGTAGCTGTGCGCAGATCGCGCGGGAGACGATGTCGCGCGGTTGGAGTTCGTCCACGAACTGTTCGCCGTTCGCTCCCCGCAGGAGCGCTCCGTGTCCGCGCAACGCTTCCGACAACAGGGGCCGAGGCATCGACGAATGGTGCAGTGCGGTCGGGTGGAACTGCACGAACTCGACGTCGGCGACCGCCGCGTCGACGCGCAGAGCCATCGCCATGCCGTCCCCGGTGGCCTCGAGCGGGTTGGTGGTGACGGCGTAGAGCTGCCCACCCCCACCGGTCGCCATCAACACGTTTCGGGCCCGCACCTCGATCCGTTCACCGTGCTCGTCGAGGGCTCGGACGCCGACACAGCGTCCGGCGTCGACCACGAGGTCGAGGGCGAAGGTCCGTTCGAGCAGCACCGCCGCGGACTTCTTCACGGCCTCGACGAGGGCCCGTTCCACCTCGACGCCGGTCGCGGCACCGCCGGCGTGCAGGATTCGGGCGTGGCTGTGTCCGCCCTCCCTCGCGAGGAGGTACTCGCCCCGTTCGTCCTGGTCGAACATCGCGCCCATGGCGATCAGTTCGTTGACCCGGGCCGGTCCCTCGTCGACGAGGACTCGCACCGCCTCGAGGTCGCAGAGCCCGGCGCCGGCGGTCAGGGTGTCGGCGAGGTGGAGATCGGTCGAGTCCGGGTCGCCGCCCAGGACGGCGGCGACGCCTCCTTGGGCCCACCGGGTCGTGGACTGTTGCAGCTCGCCCTTGGTGAGCACGCCGACACGCATGTGGTGCACGTCGGCCGCACGGACTGCTGCGGACAGGCCGGCGACACCGGAGCCGAGGACGAGCAGGCCGAGCGTGTCCATGCGGGCAGTCTGCCCGAGGCTCAGACGACCCGCTTGTCTCGATACATGTCAGCGTCGGCTCGGGCGACCAGTTCGTCGAGCGACTCGTCTCCCTGGGGATCGAACTGCGCAACGCCGACGCTCGCCGCGAGCCGGAACGGTGCCACTGCGGTGGCGTTGAAGTCCTCGAGCGCGGCGCGCAACTTGTCGACCGTTGGTTCGGGAGCCTCCGAACCCGTCAACAGGACGGCGAACTCGTCGCCACTCAGCCGCGCGACGACGTCGGATGCCCGGTGGATCTCCTCGAGGATGGTCGAGAACTCACGGAGCGCGTCGTCGCCTGCGGCGTGGCCGAGCGTGTCGTTGATCGTCTTGAGCCCGTCGAGGTCTGCGAACAGCAGCGTCGCCTGCCGGCCCGTACGTCGGCACACATCGAGGACCTTCTGCGCGACGAGTTCGAAGCCGCGCCGATTGGCCAGACCGGTGAGCTTGTCGAGCGACCCGGCACGCTCGATCGCGATCTCGTTCTCGACGACGCCGGCGAGGTCCCGGAGCGACTCGGCCTCGATCGGAGACAGCTCCCGCGGCTCGGTGTCGATCAGGCACAGGGTGCCCAGGCGTGCGCCGCCCGGTCCATGGATCGGTTGCCCGGCGTAGAACCGGATCGCGGGATTGTCGGTGACCAATGGGTTGTCGAAGAACCGCTCGTCGGTGGCGGCATTCGCCACATGCAGGATCTCGTCGCTGTGGAGCGCATGCCCGCAGAACGAGACTTCGCGCGACGTCTCGTCTACGTCGGTGCCCTGCTTGGACAGGAACCACTGTCGATCGGAGTCCACGAGCGTCACCAAGGCGACGTCCACGTCGAACATCCGGCGCGCGAGCCGGGTCACACGGTCGAACCGCTCGTCCCGGTCGGTGTCGAGCAGGGCGAGCGACAACAGTTCGGAGACGCGGGAGCGCTCGTCGGCAGGGGTGTCGGGAGAATGAATAACCCCAACTATGTCCACTTTTTGCCCCGTCAGTACTGCAGCACTCGCGATAGACCGATTCCTGTGGATTGGGAAGGTGACGACTATCAGCGCAGATTCGACCGTCTTGCGGCGTCCGGCCAGGACGTGCACGGCGAGGCGACCTTCGTCCGGGCCTATGAGCCGACCACGGTGCTCGACGCCGGCTGCGGCACCGGGCGAGTGGCGATCGAACTGTCGGCTCGGGGAATCGATGTCGTGGGCGTGGACGTCGACGCGTCCATGCTCGAGACGGCACGGGACCGAGGGCCCGGCGTCGAGTGGTTCGACCACGACCTCCGCTCGCTCGATCTCGGCCGGACGTTCGACGTCGTCGTCATGGCGGGCAACGTGCCGCTCTTCACCCCACCGGGCACCCAGGCCGAACTCGTCGCTGCGGTGGCTGGTCACGTCGCGACCGGCGGTGTGCTCGTCGCTGGGTTCTCGACCGACTGGTCCGATCGTCCCTACGACGTCGATCGGTACGACGTCGCGTGCGCGGCCGGCGGCCTCGTGCTCGCGGAACGGTTCTCGACCTGGGACCGGGAGCCCTGGACGACGGCATCGACCTATGCGGTCTCGGTCCATCGGCGCTGAACGCTGACGCCGAACGTCACGAGCCTCTCGAGTCCCGCGTCGCCTCCGTTCGTGTCACGATGACCCATGGCCAAGTTCAAGAAGGGCGACCGCGTCATCATCACCGAGGGTGACTTCAAGGGGCAGTGGGGGACGATCTCCGACAAGGACATCTTCGGCGACGAGATCGATGTCTTGCTCGGTGACAACGGTCGCGAGATCCGCACCCACGAAGCGCACGTCGACCCTGTCGACGACTGATCCTGATCCTGACGGGCCCGACTGATCCTGAGAGCGCGGCGTTGACGAGCCCGGGACGGAGTCCGCCGGGTGAACAGCGCGGCTTATTCGATGCCGTGGTCGACGGCGAAGCGGACCAGCTCCTGGCGACGGTTGAGGTGCAGCTTCGACAGGATGTTCCGGACGTGGTTCTCGACCGTCTTGGGCGAGATGAACAGTTCCTCGCCGATCTCTTTGTAGGTGTGGCCGCGGGCCACGTACTGGAGGACCTCGCGTTCGCGGTCCGACAACACCTCGACCGGTCCGCTGGCCTTGGCGAGACGGCGGAACTCGCCGAGCACGAGTGACGCCAGCTGCGGCGAGAAGACCGGTTCGCCCTTCGCCGCCTTCCACAGTTCGTTTCGGAGTTCGTCCGGCGGCGTGGTCTTGACGAGGTAGCCCTGGGCTCCGGCGGCGACCGCGTCGAGCAGATCGCGCTCGGCCTCCGAGACTGTCAGGATCACGATGGGTGTCGTGGCGCCGCACGTCTTGGCGACCTTCACCCCACCGCCGGGCATGTGGAGGTCGCAGACGACGAGGTCGGGTTCGTGCGCCTCGATCGCCTCGATCGCCTCATCTGCGTCGGCGGCTTCGGCGACGACGTGGAAGTTCGATCCGAGCTCGGATTTGAGGCCGGAACGCCAGATCGTGTGGTCGTCGGCGAGGACGACGCGGACCGGACCCAACGAGGAGGACTCCGGTGACTCGGTCATGGCGACAGGCTACGAGGCGACGACGGCACCGTCAGGCGTACCTCGGTGCCCCGCCCGGGGTTGGGATCGACCACGACACGCCCTCCGACATCGGCCACCCTGCCGCGGATCGATCGGGTGAGCCCCACCCCTTCGGTTGTCGTCCCAGGATCGAACCCTCGGCCGTCGTCCTTCACGCTGCAGGTGAGGCCGTCGTCCGTGGGCTCGGCGTACACGGTGACCGTGCGCGCCTCTCCGTGTTTCGCCGCGTTCGTGCACGCCTCGCCGACGGCGCCCGCGACCGCCTCGACGACGGCGCGGTCGAGCGTCGGCACGTCGGGAGCGACGACGACCCGGATCGACGTGCCGTCCCGCTTCTCTGCTCGCGTCGCGACGTGCCGCAACGCAGCGCCGAGGTCGCCGCCACCTTCAGCGACCCCAGCGCCGAAGAGGTATTCGCGCAACTCGCGCTCCTGGTCCTTCGCCAACGCAGCCAGCTGTGTGTCGTCGGACCGTCGCTGCACGACGGCGAGCGTCTGCAGCACGCCATCGTGGAGTGTCCGCGCCACCTCGTCGCGAGCTCGGGTCATCGCTATCTCCGCCTCGGCGGCGATCAGGCGGCGGGACGCATAGCCCGCCATCGCTCCGGCCATCGTGTAGAGGAACAGCGTCGATGCGCGCGACAAGATCTCCCCGAAGGTCCACACCGACCCCTCGATGAGGTCGCCGAGCGCGTTCGCCACACCGACGACCACACCGGCAGCGGCACCGCCGCGAGCTCCCCAGCCGATGGCGACGCTGAGCACGCTCGTCAACGGCCACGACGAACCGAGCGACAAGGAGTGCGGGCCGTCGAACACGATGCCGTCGCCCACGGCCAGCGACGCGGCGACGGTCACGTCGATGGCGAGCGGCTTCCGGCCGAGAAGTGCCGTCGGCCCCGCGCTGCGCAGTCGGAACACCCAAACGGCGGTCACGATCGTCGCCGCACTCACGAGAGCGAACGCGACCCACGGACGGTCGACCTCGTTGCGGGTGGCGCCCAGGATCGCGATCAGCCACACCAGGCACGCGACGCGGAAGGCGGTCAGGCCGCTGACGAGGCTCTGCACCAGGGGCGAGTCGTGCACGCCGGCATGGTGGCACGGTCGCCCGCTCCGTTGTCGGAGGATCGCGGTATCGTCAGCGCGTCCGCGACTCGGCGACTGGACCGCCCGTACCTGCGACACCGAGGAACCGGATGTCCGCCACCGAAGCAGAACGTCACGAGCTCTACGAGCTCGCCGAGATCCACGTCAATGATCGCGCTGACCCGCTGACCTAGCCCGCGGCGGCGGTCACCATCGTGAGCAGGTGATCGGCACCGTCGGCGAGCGCGACCGCTCCCGTCGACGAGCTGAGGTCGGCGAGGGAGTCCTTCGCCTCGATCACGAACCGCTCGGCTTCGGCGATCGTGGATTCGACGCCTCCTGACGCGATCACCAGATCGCGGGCGCGGTCTCGTTCGGCGCCCTCGATGGGCGTACCGAGCAACGAACGCAGTTCGTCTCCGGCGTCGGTCTGCAGCGCTCGCAGGACCGGGAGGTTGTAGACGCCTTCGGTGATGTCGTGGCCCGCAGGCTTGCCGAGTTCGGCTTCGGTCGACACGAGGTCGAGGACGTCGTCGACGAGTTGGAACGCCATGCCGAACGAACGGCCATACGCGGTCAGTGCCTCGACGTGGGGGCGGGGGAGCCCGCCCACGATGGCGCCGATACGACAGGCGGTCGCGTACAGCGACGCCGTCTTGCCGTCGATCGCGCCGTAGTACGCGTCCTCGGTGCGATCGGCCTGGTAGGCGTAGCGCAGTTCGAGGATCTCGCCCTCGCACAGCCGGCCGATCGTCCTGGCCAACAGCTCCGCGACCTCGGTGCCGAGACGGGCAGCGATCTCGGACGCCTTCGCCAACAAGAAGTCGCCGGCGAGGATCGCAGTCAGGTTGTTCCACCGCACGTTCACCGACTCGACGCCGCGTCGGCTGTCGGCTTCGTCGATGACGTCGTCGTGGTAGAGCGATCCGACCTGCACGAGCTCGACGGCGACGCCACCGTCGACGACGTCGAGCGTGATCCCGGTCCCGCCGTCGGCGGTGCCGGTCGACGCGCACAGAACACCGAGCATCGGGCGGAGGCGCTTTCCGCCGGCGCGGATGAGGTGGGATGTCATCTCGGTGAGATGGGGATCGTCGGTCGTGACGCTGGCCAGCAGCCGCTCGTCGATCGACGCGAGGTGGACCTCGGCATCGGGGAACGACAGCAACGGATTCGGCATGGGCGAAGGCTAGGGCGCGTCGGGTCGAGTCACGAGATCGGGGTCACTCGCCCGGCGCTGCGGAGCCGTCCGGGCGGTGGACCATCTCCGGGGTGATGGCGTCCGGCGTGTAGCGGACCGTGGCGTTCCACAGCAGCCAGTTGTCGACGCCCAGGTCGCTGGCGGCCTCGATCTGGGCTCGGACCTCTTCTGGACCGTACGGGATGCCGATCGAGAAGTCCTGCACCCAGAGGTTGAAGGCGACACCGGACCCTGCCGCCTTGCGCTGGAAGTCGGACAGGGAGGCCTCGACGATGTCGTAGGGCTGTGCGTTGGGATGGTCGACCCGGTACTCGCCGCGCACCCAGTGCGATGGGTAGAGCATCGGCGCGATGTAGTCGACGTTGCGGGCGATGCCCGGCACGGGTTGGCCGATGGCGTCGGGGTTCCGAGCGGCGATGCCGAACAGCGACGCGCCCTGGTAGACGCATCGGTCACGCACCATGCGACCGGATTCGGCCAGGAACGAGACGACGTTGTCGTTCACGGCTCGCTTCTCGGCTTCCGGGGAGGCGTCGGTGACCTGGAGCTCGGGGAACACCATCGCTTCGATGTCGCCCTCGGGCCGGCGCACGTAGTCCCACAGGATCTCGTCGACGCCCCGGTCGATGGCTTCTTCGGCGAGGTCGATGTTGTACTGCCGGACGTCGGCGTTCGCGACGTTCGTGAACCCGCCGTACTTCGAGAGCACGCCACCGTCGTTGTCCTGGATGACCCAGTCCATCCTGTCGTTCTCGGACGCCCACAGCGCCAGCGGACCGTCGCGGAAGGCGACGATCCGGCCGATCACCCGCACCCCCTTCGCCTTCAGGAGATCGACGGCGTCGGCGAGCACGTACTCTTGACGGACCGCACCGATCTCGTGCGCGAGGTCGATGTCTGTGTCGTAGCCGACGATGCCGCCCTCGTCCTTGATGTCGAGTTCGACCGCCGACACCTTCCCGGCATCGACCATGTCGAGCACGTGTTCCCGCAGTGGGTCGTACCCCCATGCCGCCGCCGTCACGTGGATGCCCTGGGTGGAGGGGTACTCGACCGGGATGACGATCTCGGCGGCCGCGGTGTTCCCTGCCTGGTCTTCGGCGGTCAGCAGGATCGGGGCCAGCGGCGCCTGGTCGAACTCGAGCGTGAACGTGCCGGTCTCGTCGACCTCGGCGTCCTCCCCGTCGATCTGGAAACTGGCGAGGCCCGCCTCGACGGTGCCCGACACGGAGACCGGCGTGCAGATCGGCGCCGCGGGTTGCGGCGACACGACGTCGATGAGTGGTGGCGTCGCATCGACCGCGAATGTCCAGGTGAACTTGGCGTCGTCGAGCAGCGGACGACCGATCGACATGGCGAGCACATGGACCCCTTCGTCGAGGGGTTCGGGGTCCCAGGTGATCCCGGTGTCGGAGATCTCGTGGGACTCGTCGTCGAGTTCCACCCCGTCGAAGAACAGCGTCGGGGTCACCCCGGCCTCGAGGTCGAGTTGCTCGATGTCGATCTCGATGTGGAGGTCCGATGCCTCCTCGAGCGTCAGTTGGGCCTGATCCTCGATGCCGGTCACGATCACATCGACCCGGGTGGCGTCCCAGAACTTCTGCCACACGAAGAATCCGAGCGCAGCGAAGCCGAGGGCGATGAGCAGCGAGGACCACGGGATCGAGCGAGGTTGACGGCGAGGGCTCCACGCCTTCGGGCCTCGCGACCGTCGACCGAACCGCCGGCGGGGTTCGGGACGCGACCGACGCGGATCGCCGATCAGGGGCGGCCGGAACTGTTGACCCGTGGAGGACCCGGGTCGGCGGCGGGCGCGCCCGGACGAACCGGCGCCCGGGATGCCGCGGAGATTGGATGAATGATGGGAGGCCATGAGCGAGAACGCACCGTCTGAGCCGCTCGATGGCCCACCGGGTGCAACGCACGAGGCTACGGCCTGTTGCGGTCGCGTTACACGCGGGCCCACCGGCCCGACCGCCGTGCATCGGGGTGATGAACGCCCCGGAGCCAGGGATACACTCGTTGCACGGAGCCCCCGTCAGTGCCTGCGAACCAAAGGCCTGTGCAGTCGAGGGCCTGTGCCATCTGGAATCCGTGTCACCAAGAACCCGTGCCCGAGCGATCGGGTGGGAGGGCAGAGTCTTGTTCGAACGCTTCACCGATCGTGCCCGCCGAGTCGTCGTGCTCGCGCAGGAAGAGGCACGACTTCTCAACCACAACTACATCGGCACCGAGCACATCCTCCTCGGGCTGATCCACGAGGGTGAAGGCGTCGCCGCCAAGGCGCTCGAGTCGCTGGGCATCAGCCTCGAGGCCGTGCGCAGCCAGGTCGAGGAGATCATCGGCCAGGGCGGCTCGTCGCCGTCGGGCCACATTCCCTTCACCCCCCGGGCCAAGAAGGTCCTCGAACTGTCGCTGCGTGAGGCGCTTCAGCTCGGTCACAACTACATCGGCACCGAACACATCCTCCTCGGCCTGATCCGCGAGGGCGAGGGCGTTGCCGCGCAGGTCCTCGTCAAGTTGGGCGCCGACCTCTCCCGCGTGCGCCAACAGGTCATCCAGCTCCTCTCCGGCTATCAGGGTTCGGGTGCCGCGGGTTCCGGCGCACCCGGTGGTCGGGGCGAGAAGGCCGGCGCAGCCGCCGGCTCCACCAGCGGCGACACGCCGTCGGGCTCGCTCGTGCTCGACCAGTTCGGCCGCAACCTCACCCAGCTCGCACGCGACAAGGAGGTCGACCCGGTCATCGGTCGTTCCCGCGAGATCGAACGCGTGATGCAGGTGCTGAGCCGCCGCACCAAGAACAACCCCGTCCTCGTCGGCGAACCCGGTGTCGGCAAGACCGCCATCGTCGAGGGCCTCGCGCAGAAGATCGTCGCCGACGATGTGCCCGAGACGTTGCACAACAAGCAGCTGTACACGCTCGACCTCGGCGCGCTCGTCGCGGGTTCGCGCTATCGCGGCGACTTCGAGGAACGCCTCAAGAAGGTGCTCAAGGAGATCCGCACGCGCGGCGACATCATCCTGTTCATCGACGAACTCCACACCCTCGTCGGCGCCGGCGCTGCCGAGGGCGCCATCGACGCCGCCAGCATCCTGAAGCCGATGCTGGCCCGTGGCGAGCTGCAGACCATCGGCGCCACCACGCTCGACGAGTACCGCAAGCATCTCGAGAAGGACGCCGCGCTGGAGCGTCGTTTCCAGAAGATCGTCGTCGAGGAGCCGTCGGTGGCCCACACGATCGAGATCCTGAAGGGTCTGCGCGACCGCTACGAGACCCATCACCGGGTCACGATCACCGACCAGGCGCTCGTCGCCGCCGCCAACCTGGCCGACCGCTACATCTCCGATCGCCACCTGCCCGACAAGGCCATCGACCTGATCGACGAGGCCGGTTCGCGACTGCGTATCAAGCGCATGCAGACCCCGCCCGACTACAAGGAGCTCGAGAACGAGCTCGCCGGTGTGGTCGAGCAGAAGAAGGCCGCCGTCGAGTCCCAGGACTTCGAAGAGGCCGGGCGTCTGCGCGACAAGGAGAAGGAACTCCTCTCGCAGAAGGAGACCAAGGAAGCCGAGATCAAGGACTCCGGCGTCGACCTCTTCGACGAGGTCGACGAGGAAGCCGTGGCCGAGGTGCTCTCGGTGTGGACCGGCATCCCCGTCTACAAGCTCACCGAAGAGGAGACCCAGAAGCTCCTCAACATGGAAGACGAACTGCACAAGCGGGTCATCGGCCAGGAGGACGCCATCAAGGCCGTCAGCCAGGCGATCCGCCGCACCCGGGCCGGGCTCAAGGACCCCAAGCGTCCGAGCGGTTCGTTCATCTTCCTGGGCCCGTCCGGCGTCGGCAAGACCGAACTCGCCCGTACGCTCGCCGAGTTCCTCTTCGGCGACGAGTCGGCGATGATCAGCCTCGACATGTCCGAGTACATGGAGAAGCACACCGTCTCGCGTCTCGTCGGTTCGCCTCCCGGCTATGTCGGCTACGAAGAGGGCGGCCAGCTCACCGAAGCCGTGCGGCGCAAGCCGTTCTCCGTCGTGCTCTTCGACGAGGTCGAGAAGGCCCACGTCGACGTGTTCAACACGATGCTGCAGATCCTCGAAGAGGGTCGCCTCACCGACGCTCAGGGCCGCTCGGTCGACTTCCGCAACACGGTGTTGATCATGACCTCCAACCTCGGCACGGCCGATCTGCGCAAGCAGTCCGTCGGCTTCGGCAAGTCCGACGAGGCCATCTCCTACGAGAAGATGAAGGAGAAGGTCAACGACGCCCTCAAGGAGCACTTCCGTCCCGAGTTCCTGAACCGCATCGACGAGACGATCGTGTTCCACGAACTCTCCAAGGACGAGGTCATCCAGATCGTCGACAACTTCGTCGCCAAGCTGGCCATCCAGATGGAGGGTCAGGGCATGGGCATCGAGCTCACGCAGGCCGCCAAGCTCTACGTCGCCGACAAGGGCTACGACCCGACGCTGGGCGCCCGCCCGCTGCGTCGTGCCATCCAGCGCTTCGTCGAGGACCCGTTGTCGGAGAAGCTCCTCTACAAGGAGTTCCGCGCCGGCGAGATCGTCACGGTCGACGTCGAACACGATCCCGAGACCGACCAGGACGTCATCGTCTTCCGCTCCGAGGAGGGCTTCGTGCCTCCGACGGTCGAGGAACTCGAAGCCGCCGGCACCGAATAAGACTGAGAGTTTCGTGGATTCGTGCCTGACGGAGGGCACGGATCCACGACAGATTCAGTTGTCGAGGGGGCCGTCCAGGGGTCCGAACTCGAGCTCCAGTTCGCCGTCGAGTCGTTCGTCGTCGTCCACCTGCTGTTCGGCGACCGCCTCGTCCTTGGGTGGCTTTCCCTCGATGAGTTCGCCGATGACGTTCCCGACGGCGACGACTGCGCGCGCCCCCGGG
>JAPKDO010000398.1 GCA_028822535.1 Acidimicrobiales bacterium | reverse complement strand
GGGCATCGTCGCCCGGGCCATCTCCGAGGGCCGGATCGACCCCCTCCGCCAGAACCGCTGACCAGCGGTTTCGCGTGATCTGAGCGAGTGAGAGGGCCGGCCTTCGGGTCGGTCCTCTCGTCGTTCTGGGCGGCTTGCTCGAGGTCGGATTCTCAGGAATCCCTACTCGTATCCCTACTCTTGCCCTACAGTTTCGGGCGTGGCGACGATCCGCAAGCGCGCCGAAGGGGTGTGGGAGGTCCGCGTGTTCGTGGGTCGAGACGAGCGCGGCAAGCCCATCCAGCGGTCCAAGACCGTGCGGGGTGGCAAGCGCGAGGCCGAGCGGGTGGCGGCCGAGCTCGAGACCAAGCCATCGCGCGCCGGCGCGAAGACCGTCGCCGATGCGCTGGACGCCTGGGTCGAGATGAAGACGCCGACGTGGGCGGTCAGCTCGAAGCGTGACCAGGTCGGTCGGGCCAACGCATTGAAGGACGATCCGATCGGGTCGATCAGCGTCGCCCGTCTCGGCGTCGAGGAGGTCGACAAGTGGATCGCCCGCCGGCGCAAGCAAGGCAAGGGTGAGGGCACGATCCGCAACCAGCTCCAGGTCCTGCGCTCCGCGTTGCGCCAAGCCGAACGGTGGGGATGGATCGCCGACAACCCGGCGACCATGGCCGAGCTCAAACGACCGAAGCGCGTCGAGCGTGGAGTCATGTCGGACGACGAGGTCTTCGCCGTCCTCGACGCCGCCGCCGAGCTTCACGACATGGCCCCGATCGCGCTCCGCCTAGCGGCCGTGACCGGCGCCCGTCGGTCGGAGTTGGCAGGGCTGCGATGGGCAGCCGTCGACGGAGCCGAGATCGTGTTCGATCGACAGATCGTCATCGACCGCGAGCACCCCGACGCCGAGCCTGGCGCTCCGGTCATCCGCGAGGACGCCACCAAGACAGGCGCCCGTCGTCGCGTCACCGTCGACGCCGAGACCGCTGCGCTCCTCGACGAGGCACGGATCGATCGAGAAGAGCTCGCCCCGTGGCTGTTCTCCGACACCGACGGCCCTCCCAACCCTGACCGGGTCAGCTGGTGGTGGAAGCGTGCCCGTGAGTCGTCGGGCATCGACGAGTCGTGGCGCCTCCACGACCTCCGCCACTGGTCAGCAACTCAGGCGATCGCCGCGGGCTACGACGTCCAGACTGTTGCGCGCCGCCTCGGCCACGCCGACGCCACAACCACCCTTCGCGTGTACTCCCACGCCATCGACCGCTCCGATCCCGCCCTCGCCGAGGACCTCGGCAAGATCATGAAACGACGCAAGAAATGAAGTGGGCCTTCTCCGACGAGAGTCGACGGAAGCCGCACATGCTCATGGCGGCCGTCATCATCGACACCCACGCCGTCGCCGCTGCCCGACAGGAGATGCGAACGCTCCTCCTCCCGCGTCAGCGCCGTCTACACATGACCGACGAGCGGCAGAGTCGTCGGGACCAGATCCTCGACGTCGTTGCTCGACTGCCGGTCGACGGCTTCGCCGTCGTCGCCATCACCTCCGGACGTCGCATCCCCGACGTCCGGGCGGACCTGCTTCGGCACGTCGCCGGTGAGTTGATCGGAGGCGGAGTCGAGCGATGGACCCTCGATGGCGTCGAGGGCGTCGAGCGCGACCGGGATCGTTCCGTGCTCACGACCCACCTTCGCTCGGTCGGCGCCGAGCTCCTATTCGATCACCTGCCAACGCAGGCGGATCCATTGCTCTGGGCAGCAGACGCCGTGGCATGGGCCGTTGGGTCGGGCGGTCGCCACCTGGAGCGATTTGGCGACCGGCTCGAGATCACCCAACTCGAGCCCTGACGCGCAACACCCGGCCGTTCCTCGTCCGGGGAATCGAGCCGGGTGTACTTCTCATCCCTACTGGGGTGAGCACGACCATTATCGCTCCCGCAGGTAGCGATGGCAACGCACTTGTGCCCGAACAGCGCAACACCCGGCTAACCACCGTCCGGAGGTCTCGCCGGGTGCACTTCCCACCCCTACTGGGATGAGCACATCGAGTATCGCCGGCCGCGTCGCTCGCAACAACACCGTTGCGCCGACGAAGCACGAGTCTCATACGTGGGCGATGAAGACGCCGGCGTGACTTTGTACGTGGAAGGTTCCGTTTCGATCGATGGTTGCTGCGGCTCGACGACGTGCAGCAGACACGACCTCGACCATGCCGTCCTCGTCGGGAGCGTCGGCACCGAGTTCGGGCAGCGCCGCGAGTGAGCCGATGTATCCGGCGACGACGTCGGGGTCGGCGATGGCCAGGCGGCCACGGGCATGCACTGTCTCCACGGTGCCGAATGCCTCGGTCATGAGCGCTTCGCCGGCGTCGTCGAGCTTGAAGGACAATCCGAACCCGAGCCGCGGGAGATCGAGTCCGACATCGCTTCCGGCAGCGGTCAACAGTTCATCGAGCTCACCGAGATGATCGGCCGAGTTGGTGGTCACCACGACAGGTCCGCCTGGTCGCACGACCCGCGCCAGCTCCGCCAGCGCCGCAGGCTGTTCGTCCGGCGGTACGTGGTAGAGCATGTGCACGGCGATGCCGGCGTCGACGGCGTTGCTCGCGACCGGCAGTGCGACAGCATCGGCGACGCCCACCGGCGTTCGACCGGCTTCGATGGCGGCAGCTGCCATGCCAACCGAGAGATCGACGCCGACCCACCGAGATCCGGGACGATCGCGGGTGACGACGTCGCACCACACGCCCGGCCCACACCCCACATCGAGTACCGACATCGCCCCTTCGAGCGCGGCGAGAGCCGGGGTGAAGAAGTCCCCGCCCTCGACGGCATATCGATAGATCGCACGGCGCGCCTCGAGGTTCCGTTCGTTCCGATACTGATCGGTCCGGAGGAACTCCCGATCGGTGCCCGCCGGCTCCTGCCTCCCCATTGCGCCCCTCCTCCACGGACTCGCTCGACTTCTCCGTGGTGGTCGATTCCAACACCCCAGTGCGTG